>DASRYN010000322.1:0-13562 GCA_035687185.1 Pseudoxanthomonas sp.
GGGCACCGCCGATGGCCGCGTCGAAGCCCCACTTGTCCAGCGCCTGCTTCAGGCCCTGGGTCTTCATCACGTCGGTGTGGACGGTGGCGCCGTGGGTGATCGGGCCGATGTCCTGGGCGACGCCGTCCGGGTTGATGTGCACCCGCAGTTCCACCCCGGTCTCGGCCGCGCGGCGGTCGCGGAAGGCGATCATCTCGCGGAACTTCCAGCGGGTGTCCACGTGCAGCAGCGGGATCGGCGGCGGGGCCGGGGCGAAGGCCTTGAGCAGCAGGTGCAGCAGCACCGAGCTGTCCTTGCCCACCGAGTACAGCAGCACGGGGTTGCGGAACTCGGCCGCGACCTCGCGCAGGATGTGGATGCTTTCGGCTTCCAGTCGGTCGAGGTGGGACAGGCGGTGGGCGGGGTTCATTCGGTTCGGGGTCGTGGGGGGCGGCGCCCGGCGGGCCCTGCCGGGCCGGCGGCCGGGAGGGTCCCGGGGCGCCCATCGGGGCCGCGAGTATCCGCGGGGCGGCGCGCGCCGATGAAATAAGCGCAGAGCATAAGCGAATAACCACAAGCCGTTTCAGCGGCGCGGCGGGCTTTCCTACCATCGGTGGCCCGTCGGAGTCCGACGCCGCACCAGGCCCGCCCGAAATGACCGCTGCGCCCACCGCGCTGCCGCCCAGCCCCCTCGACGAGAACCGCAAGGCCCTGCTGGCCCGGCTGGTCGACGGCCTGGACGGCCCCTCGCTGTGGTGGCTGTCCGGCTATGCCGCCGGGCTGGCCCAGGGCCATGGCGCCCCGCACCTGGCCGTGCTGCCCGGTGGCGGTGCCCCCGCCGCGCCCCAGGCCGGCCAGCGCCTGACCGTGCTCTACGGCAGCCAGACCGGCAACGCCCGCCGCGAGGCCGAGAAGGTGGCCCAGGCCGCCGAGGCCGCCGGCCTGGCCGTGCGCCTGGTCCGCGCCGACGCCTACCCCACCCGCGAGCTGGCCGGCGAGCGCCTGCTCTACGTGGTCATCAGCACCCAGGGCGAGGGCGACCCGCCGGACGACGCCATCGGCTTCACCGAGTTCCTGTTCGGCAAGCGCGCGCCCAAGCTGCCGGAACTGAAGTTCGCCGTGCTGGGCCTGGGCGACACCAGCTACGCCGACTTCTGCGGCATCGCCCGCAAGATCGACGCCCGCCTGGCCGAGCTGGGCGCCCAGCGCGTGGCCGACCTGGGCCAGGCCGACCTGGACATCGATACCGTCGCCGGCCCCTGGCGCGAGGCGGCGCTGGCCCGCGCCGGCGAGCTGCTCAAGGCGGCCGCCCCGGCCGCGGCCGCGCACCTGGCCACGGTCACCCCGCTGCGTCCGGCCGCGGCCTGGTCGCACGAGCGCCCGTTCCCGGCCGAAGTGCTCGCCAACCAGCGCATCACCGGCCGCGAGTTCCGCGGCACCGGCTTCCAGCAGTACGGGGCGCCGGACAAGGACGTGCGCCACATCGAGCTGTCGCTGGAAGGCTCGGGCCTGGCCTACGAGCCAGGCGACGCGCTCGGCATCCGCCACCGCAACCCGCCGGCACTGGTCGAGGCCGTGCTGCAGGCCACGCGCCTGGACGGCAACGCGGCTGTCACCCAAGGGGGGGAGACTCTGCCCCTGCACGAGTGGCTGGCGACGCGGCGCGAGCTGACCCGGCTGTCGCGGCCCTTCCTGGCCGCGCACGCCGAGCGCTCCGGCGCCGCGGCGCTGCAGCAGCTGCTCGACCCCACCCAGTCCGCCGGCCTGGCCGCGCTGCTGGCCGACCACCAGCTGGTCGACGTGCTGCGCCGCTGGCCGGCGGATTGGGACCACGAGGCCCTGGTGGCGGCCCTGCGCGCCCCGGCCCAGCGCCTGTACTCCATCGCCTCCAGCCGCAAGCGCGTGGGCGAGGAGGCGCACCTGACCGTCGACGTGCTGGGCTACCACGCCCACGGCCACGCCCATGCCGGCGCCGCCAGCGGCTTCCTCGGCGCGCTGGAGGAAGGCGGAAGCGTGCCGGTCTACGTCGAGCCGAACGAGCGCTTCCGCGTGCCGGCCGACGCCAGCCGCGACATCGTCATGATCGGCCCCGGCACCGGCGTGGCCCCGTTCCGCGGCTTCGTCCAGGAGCGCGCCGAGACCGGCGCCTCCGGCCGCAACTGGCTGTTCTTCGGCGCCCAGCACTTCAACACCGGCTTCCTGTACCAGACCGAGTGGCAGGAAGCGCTGCGCCGCGGCGAGCTGCACCGCATCGACCTCGCCTTCTCCCGCGACCAGGCGCAGAAGGTCTACGTCCAGCACCGCCTGCGCGAGCGCGGGCGCGACCTCTACGACTGGCTGCAGGGCGGCGCGCACCTGTACGTGTGCGGCGCCATCGCCATGGGCAAGGACGTCCACGCCGCGCTGCTGGACATCGTGGCCGGGCACAACGGCGGCGACGCCGAGGCCGCCGCCGAATACCTCACCCGACTGCAGACCGAGGGCCGCTACAGCCGCGACGTCTACTGAGCCGCCCCGCGGCCGCCAGACGCCAGAGCCAGCCAACGCCATGAGCTCCCATTCCGTCGAAGACATCAAGATCAACAGCCGCGGCCTGCGGGGCACGCTGCTGGAAGGCCTGGCCGACCCGGTCACCGGCTCGCTGTCCGAGGAGGACCAGCGGCTGGTCAAGTTCCACGGCAGCTACCAGCAGGACGACCGCGACCTGCGCGACGAGCGCCGCCGGCAGAAGCTGGAGCCGGCGCACCAGTTCATGATCCGCATCCGCGCGCCCGGCGGGGTGTTCACCCCGGAGCAGTGGCTGAAGCTGGACGCCATCGCGCGCACCTACGCCAACCACTCGCTGCGCGTCACCACGCGCCAGACCTTCCAGTTCCACGGCGTGGTCAAGCGCGACCTGAAGGCCACCATGCAGGCCATCAACGCCGCGCTGCTGGACACCATCTCCGCGTGCGGCGACGTCAACCGCAACGTGCTGGCCTGCAGCAACCCGTTGCAGTCGCGCCTACATGCCGAGGTGTACGAGTGGGCGCAGAAGCTGTCGCTCGAATTCCTGCCCAGGACCCGCGCCTACTACGAGATCTGGCTGGACCAGGAGAAGCTGGCCGACAGCGGGCAGGAGGAGGACCCGATCTACGGCACGGCCTACCTGCCGCGCAAGTTCAAGATGGCCGTGGCGGTGCCGCCGACCAACGACGTGGACGTGTTCGCCAACGACTTCGGCCTGATCGCCATCGTCGGCGAGGACGGCGGCCTGGCCGGCTTCAACGTCGCCATCGGCGGCGGCATGGGCGCCACCCACGGCGACGCCCGGACCTACCCGCGCCTGGCCAGCGTGATCGGCTTCGTCACGCCGGAACAGGCCATCGCCATCGCCGGCGCGGCGCTGACCGTGCAGCGCGACTACGGCGACCGCGTGGAGCGCAAGCACGCGCGCTTCAAGTACACCATCGACGACCGCGGCCTGGACTTCATCGTCGCCGAGATGGAGAAGCGCGCCGGCTTCGCCCTGGCGCCGGCGCGCCCCTACGCCTTCGACCACAACGGCGACCGCTTCGGCTGGGTCGAGGGCGAGGACGGCCGCTGGCACCTGACGCTCTCCCTGCCCACCGGCCGCATCGCCGACCGCCCCGGCCGCCCGCACCTGACCGGCCTGCGCGAGATCGCCAACGTGCACCGCGGCCAGTTCCGCCTCACCGCCAACCAGAACCTGGTCATCGCCGGCGTGCCGGCCGGGGAGCGCGCGCGCATCGACGCGCTGGTGCGCGACCACGCGCTGGACGCCGAGAACCGCGCCCCGACCGCGCTGGCGCGCACCGCGATGGCCTGCGTGGCGCTGCCCACCTGCGCCCTGGCCATGGCCGAGGCCGAGCGCTACCTGCCCGGCTTCGCCGCCCGGCTGGAGCCGCTGCTGGACCGCCACGGCCTGCGCGAGGCGCCCATCCTGCTGCGCATTTCCGGCTGCCCCAACGGCTGCCCGCGGCCCTACCTGGGCGAAATCGCGCTGGTGGGCAAGGCCCCGGGCCGCTACAACCTCATGCTCGGCGCCGACCACCGCGGGCAGCGCCTGAACACGCTGTACCGCGAGAACATCACCGAGGCCGAGATCCTCGAGGCGCTGGACCCGCTGCTGGCCCGCTACGCGGCCGAACGGCAGCCGGACGAGCGCTTCGGCGACTTCCTGCACCGCACCGGCCTGGTGTCGCTGCCCCCGTATCCCACCCACGTCCAAGTCGAGCCGGCCAAGGCCGCGCTCGGCGAAGCCGCCTGATCCATGCCGCCGTATCCCCTGCGTCCGGAGTCTCAGATGAGCCTGACCGCCCCGACCACCGAAGCCGCCAACAGCCCCGAAGCCCCCGCGTTCGACCTGGCCGCGCTCAACGCCCGGCTCGAGGCGATGGACGCCGAGCGGCGCGTGGCCTGGGCCCTGGAGTTCGGGCACGGCAACCCGGCGCTTTCCTCCAGCTTCGGCGCGCAGTCGGCGGTGGCGCTGCACATGCTCACGCAGCAGAAGCCGGACATCCCGGTGATCCTGATCGACACCGGCTACCTGTTCCCCGAGACCTACCGCTTCGCCGACGAGCTGACCGAGCGCCTGAAGCTCAACCTCAAGGTGTACCGCCCGCTGGTCAGCCGCGCCTGGATGGAAGCCCGCCACGGCCGCCTGTGGGAGCAGGGCGTGGAAGGGCTGGACAACTACAACCAGCTGCGCAAGGTCGAGCCGATGCGGCGCGCGCTGGACGAGCTGAACGTGGGCACCTGGTTCACCGGCCTGCGCCGCAACCAGTCGGCCAGCCGCGCCGGCACCCCGATCCTGCAGCAGCGCGGGCACCGGCTGAAGGTCAACCCGATCGCGGACTGGACCGACCGCGACGTGTGGCAGTACATGAAGCAGCACGACCTGCCCTACCACCCGCTGTGGCACGAGGGCTACGTCTCCATCGGCGACTTCCACACCACCACGCGCTGGGAGCCGGGCATGAAGGACGAGGACACCCGCTTCTTCGGCCTCAAGCGCGAGTGCGGGATCCACGAGGACATCTGAGCGGCCCGCCGCAGCCCGCGACCGCCGGCGCCGCGTCCCTGCCACGCAGCAGCGGCGCCGGCCGCGGCGGCGCCCCGGGCGGACGAAAACCGCGGGGAAGCCCCTCGCAGGCGGGTCGGGCATCGCCCGCGGCGGGGCGCCTTGCCCCGGCCCCTCACATGCTGATCGTCTGGGTCAGCGATTCCCAGGTCGGGGGCTGTGGCCAGGCGGGCTCCTGGTTGCCGTCCAACACGCGGCGCAGGTCGCGCTTGTCGATCTGCGGCGCCAGCACGTGCACCAGTTCCAGCGCGTAGTCGCGCAGCACGCGGTCGCGCGGCAGCACCGCCCAGGCGATGCACTCGGCGATCTCCGCCGGCGCGGGCCAGCCGCGCAGGTCGGTGTCGCCCGTGCTCACCGCCATCTCCGCCAGCAGGCCCACGCCCAGGCCGGCGCGCACGTAGGTCTTGATCAGGTCCGCGTCCAGCGCGGTCAGGGCGATGTTCGGCTCCAGGCCCACGCCGGCGAAGGCGCGCTGCAGCGAGGATTCGGGCCGGGTGGAGGACTCGTAGCTGATCAGCGGCTGCTGCGCCAGCTGCTGCATGTCCGGGGCCCCGCCGGCGCGGTCCAGCGGGTGGCCGCGCGGCACCACCACCAGCCGCCGCCAGCGGTACAGCGGCACCGCCACCCCGCCCTGCGGCTCGCCGCCGGCGGTGCTGACCACGGCCATGTCGGCGTCGCCCTGGCCCAGCAGGTCCAGCGCGGCACCCTCGGTGGCCTGCTGCAGGTGCACGCTCACCTGCGGGAAGTCGCGCTTGATCCGCGCGATGGCCGGCGGCAGCACGAAGCGGGCCTGGGTGTGGGTGGTGGTCAGGGTCAGCTGGCCCTGGCTCTCGCGGCGCTGGTTGGCCGCGTAGGCGCGGATGTTGGCGGTCTCGGCCAGGATCACCCGCGCCCGCTCCAGCACTTCCGCGCCGGCGGGGGTGATGGCTTCCAGGCTGCGGCCCTTGCGCACGAACAGCAGGAAGCCCAGCTCGTCCTCCAGCTGCTTGAGCTGCTTGGACAGGCCGGGCTGGGTGGCGTGCACGCGCGCCGCGGCCAGGGTGATGTTCAGCCCGGCATCGGCGATGGCGACGAGATAGCGGAGCTGGGTGAGCGTCATCGGGCGTGGGTGGGTGACCGCGGCGACAGGCAGCGACTGTAGTGGCAATCGTCCCGCCGATCTTATAACCGGGCTGCATGAGCATTGTGCGCCAAGTTATTTCCGCCCGTTATGACCCGGCGCTAGGGTCGGCACTCTCCGTTTTCCAGCGAGCCCCGCCCGTGCGCCTGCCGTCTCCCGCCACGCCGCCCGCCGACTTCGCGCCCGGCAGCGTGACCCTGGTCGGCGCCGGCCCCGGCGACCCCGGCCTGCTCACCCTGCATGCGCTGCGCGCGCTGGAGGCGGCCGAGGTGGTGCTGCACGACCGCCTGGTCGGCGAGGGCGTGCTGGCGCTGGCCAACCCGGCGGCGCTGAGGATCGAGGTGGGCAAGTCCGCCAGCGGCCGCAGCACGCGCCAGGAGGACATCCACGCGCTGATGCTGCGCCACGCGCGCGGCGGGCTGCGCGTGGTGCGGCTCAAGGGCGGCGACCCGTTCGTGTTCGGGCGCGGCGGCGAGGAACTGGAGTTCCTGCGCGCGCACGGCATTGCCTACCGCGTGGTCCCGGGCGTCACCGCCGCGCTGGCCTGCGCCGCCTACGCCGGCATCCCGCTGACCCACCGCGACCACGCGCAATCCCTGCGGCTGGTCACCGCGCACTGCCGCGACTCGCTGGACACGCTGGACTGGGCCGCGCTGGCGCAGGAGCGCCAGACCCTGGCCGTGTACATGGGCGTGGCCGGGCTGGAGCAGCTGCGCGAGCGCCTGCTCGCCGCCGGGCGCGACCCGGCCACGCCCTTCGCGCTGGTCGAGAACGGCTCGCGCCCGGAGCAGCGCGTGGTCGCCGGCACCCTGGCCGACCTGCCCGAGACCGCCCGCGCGCATGCGGTGGCCTCACCGGCGCTGCTGATACTGGGCGAGGTGGCCGCGCTGGCCGGCCAGCTGCACTGGTTCGGCGCCGCGCCTCTGGGGCCGCCCGGGCCCGGCCTGGCGCGCGCCGCCTGATTCCCCTTCCCTCCGCATCCACCACACAGGAAAGCTCCATGGCCATCTACGACAGCATCCTGGACACCATCGGCCACACCCCGGTCGTCAAGCTGCACCGCGTCGCCCCGTCGCACGTGGAGCTGTACGCGAAGGTGGAGGCGTTCAACCCCGGCGGCTCGGTGAAGGACCGCCTGGCGCTGGCCATCGTGCTCGACGCCGAGGCCAAGGGCCTGCTCAAGCCCGGCGACACCATCGTCGAGGCCACCTCCGGCAACACCGGCGTGGCGCTGGCGCAGGTGGCCGCCGCGCGCGGCTACAAGTTCGTGGCCACGATGGTCGAGACCTTCTCGGTCGAGCGCCGCAAGCTGATGCGCGCATACGGCGCCAAGGTGATCCTCACCCCGGCCGCCGAGCGCGGCAGCGGCATGGTGCGCAAGGCCGAGGAGCTGGCGAAGAAGCACGGCTGGTTCCTCGCCCGCCAGTTCGAGAACCCGGCCAACCCGGCCTACCACCGCCAGACCACCGCCGCGGAGATCCTGCGCGACTTCGCCGGCCGCCGCCTGGACCACTTCGTCAGCGGCTGGGGCACCGGCGGCACGCTGACCGGCGTGGGCGAGGTGCTGCGCGTGGCAAGGCCGGAAGTGAAGATCACCGCCGCCGAGCCGGCCAACGCCTCGCTGCTGGCCGGCAACGAGTGGAAGCCGCACAAGATCCAGGGCTGGACCCCGGACTTCGTGCCGCAGGTGCTCAACCGCGAGGTGGCCGACCGCATCCTGGGCATCGCCGACGAGGAGGCCATCGCCACCGCGCGCCGGCTGGCAGCCGAGGAAGGCATCTTCTGCGGCATCTCCGCCGGTGCGACCGTGGCCGCCGCGCTCAAGGTCGCGGCCGAGGCGCCGGAAGGCTCGGTGCTGCTGGCCATGCTGCCGGACACCGGCGAGCGCTACTTCTCCACCCCGCTGTTCGAGGGGGTGAACGAGGGCTCGGACGACGAGTGGCTGGCCTCGCTGGGCTGAGCCCGCCCGGAGGTCCATGCAGGGACGGGCGGCATGCGAGTGCCGCCCGTCCTGTTTCCCGCCCCGCCGCGGTTCGCGGCCACGCCCTTGCGTGGGCGGCGCGCCTCAGTGGGCCGCCGCTGCCGCCTCGGACGGATCGCCGCCGCCGGCCGGATCGCGCCCGCCGTGCATCATCAGCACCAGCGGCATCGCGCACAGCGTGAGCACCATCATCAGCCAGAAATCGTTGGCGTAGCCGATGGCGGCCGCCTGCCGCGACAGCTCCGCGTTCAGCAGCGCCGCGCCCGACGCCGTCGACGGGTCCCACATCGCCGGCAGCAGCCCCTGCTCGGCGCCCCACGCCGGGATGCGCGCGCCGATTTCCGCATGGTTGACCTGGCCGGCGCGCGACAGCAGCGTCACCACGATCGAAATGCCCACCGACGAACCGATGTTGCGCACCAGGCTGAACAGCCCCGCCGCCTCCGTGCGTTGCGACGGCAGCAGCGTCGAATAGGCGATGGTGGAAATGGGCACGAACACCAGCCCCAGGCCCAGGCCCTGCACCACGCCCAGCCACACCACCGCCTGCATCGAGGCCTCGGTGCCGAACTGCGACATGCCGTGCAGCGAATACGCCATCAGGCCCATGCCCGCGAGGATGGGGATGCGCGCGTCCACCCGCCCCAGCATCCGCCCCACCAGCATCATGGCGAACATCGTGCCCACCCCGCGCGGCGCCAGCACCAGGCCGATGGTCAGCACGGGGTAGTGCATCAGCGTGTTGAGGTAGGGCGGCATCAACGCCAGCGTGGCGAACAGCACGATGCCCACCACGAAGATCAGCACGCACCCCACCGCGAAATTGCGGTTGGCCAGCAGGCCCAGGTCCAGCAGCGCGCGGTCGCGACGGTTCCACCACCACAGGCCGTACAGGTACAGCGCCACGAAGGCCAGCGCCGCCTCCACCTGCACCTCCAGGCTGCCGAACCAGTCCTGGCTCTCGCCGCGGTCCAGGAACAGCTGCAGCGCGCCGATGCCCAGCGCCAGCAGCCCCAGCCCGATGCCGTCCAGCGGCCGCTGCTGCGGCGCGTCCTTCTTCACGCTGGCCATGATGCCCAGCAGCGCCAGCACGCCCACCGGCAGGTTGATCAGGAACACCCAGTGCCAGCTGTAGTACTCGGTCAGCCAGCCGCCCAGCGGCGGGCCGAGGATGGGGCCGACCATGATGCCCATGCCCCACAGCGCCATCGCCGCGCCGTGCTTCTCCCGCGGGAACGCGTCCAGCAGCAGCGACTGCGAGATCGGCACCAGCGAGGCGCCGAACATGCCCTGCAGGATGCGGAACAGCACCATCTCGCCGATGCCGGTGGCGATGCCGCACAGCAGCGAGGCCACGGTGAAACCGGCCACGGCGATGATCAGCAGCCGGCGCCGGCCCAGCCGCCCGGCCAGCCAGCCGGTGACCGGGGTGAGGATGGCCGCGGCGACGATGTAGCTGGTCAGCACCCAGGACGCCTGGTCCTGCGTGGCCGACAGCGAGCCCTGCATGTCCGGCAGGGCGACGTTGGCGATGGTCGTGTCCAGCGCCTGCATCAGCGTGGCCAGCATGACCGAGCCGACCAGCAGCGCGCGGTTGCCGCCGCCGGAGGAAGCGAGGCGCTGGATCATCGTAGGAACCTCTGCGTGGAGCGCCCGCCGCGCGGGCGCGGGATCAGCCGTGGGCG
The DNA here is from genome assembly GCA_035687185.1 of Pseudoxanthomonas sp. GTDB lineage: Bacteria > Pseudomonadota > Gammaproteobacteria > Xanthomonadales > Xanthomonadaceae > Pseudoxanthomonas. Next base: position 9,849 of record DASRYN010000322.1, read on the forward strand.
GTGGCCGCGCCGCGGTCGCCCGGGGCCGGGTCGCGCAGGTCCACCTCGACCTCGGCGCTCATGCCGGCGCGCAGCATCGGCGCGTCGTCGCGATCGGCGCCGTCGATCTCCAGCCGCACCGGGATGCGCTGCACGATCTTCACCCAGTTGCCGGTGGCGTTCTGCGGCGGCAGCACGCTGAACTCGGCGCCCGAGGCCGGCGCGATGGAGGCCACGTGGGCCTTCCACTCCACGCCCGGGTAGCCGTCCACGTGCACCCGCGCCGGCTGGCCGACCTTCATCCGCGCCAGCTCGGTCTCCTTGAAGTTGGCCTCGATCCACACCGGCTCGGTGGCCACCAGCGGCATCGCCGTCTGGCCGACGTTGAGGAACTCGCCGACCTGCAGGTCGTGCAGGCCGACGATGCCGTCCACCGGCGCGCGCACCTCGGCATGCGCCAGGTCCAGGCGCGCCTTCTCCAGCATCGCCAGCGCGGCGCGGTACTCGGGCAGCTCGCGCGTGGGAGTGCCGGGGCTGCCGCTGAGCGAAGCCGCGGCCTCGGTCTGCGCGGCGATGGCGTCGGCCAGGTCGGTGCGCGCCTCGGCCACGGCGTGGCGGGCGTCGTCGAGCATCTTGCGCGAGACCAGCTGGCGCCCGGCCAGCTCCTGCATGCGCTGCAGGTCGCGCTGCGCCCAGGCCAGGGTCTCGCGTGCGGCCTGGATCGAGGTGCCGGCGCCGGCCACCTTGGCGCGGCTGGCGTCGGCGCTGTTGGCCATGCGCGCCACCAGTGCCTCGTTCTGCGCCACCGCGATTTCCAGCGGCTGCGGGTCGATGCGGAACAGCAGGTCGCCGCGCCGGACCGGCTGGTTCTGGCCCACCGCGACCTCGACCACGCGGCCGGCCACCTGCGGCGCCACCAGGATGCGATCCGCCTTCACGTAGGCGTTGTCGGTGCCGACCTCGCGACTGGACAGGTGCCACTCCCAGCCGAAGAAGCCGGCCACGGCCAGCGGGCCGGCGACCCACAGCCACACCGGCACGCGGCGCCTGCGGACAGGGGAAGGAGCCGCCTGCGGGGCGGCGTTGTCGGACTTGGAGGTCATGGCGTCAGTTCCTGGGGGCGGGCTCGCCGCGGCTCTCGCGGTCGAGCTGGAGGAGGTTCTCGCGGAGCCGGTCGAGCACCGACAGCGTGGTGGCCAGGTCGTCGCGGCCGATGCCGGCCATGGCGTCCTCGCGCACCGAACGCGCCACCGCCTCGACCTGGTCCATGATCGCGGCCGAATGCGGCGACAGGTGCAGGCGCCAGACGCGGCGGTCGGCCGGGTCGGCGCGGCGCTCGACGAAGCCGGCCTTCTGCAGGCGGTCGATCACCCGGCCCACGGCGATGGGCTCCATGTCCAGCTGGTCGGCCAGCTCGACCTGGGTGATGCCTTCGTCGTGCCCGATGCGCTTCAGCGCGCGCCACTGAGCCCGGGTCAGCTCCAGGTGCGCAACGCGGCGGTCGAAGACGCGGCCGAACAGGCGCCCCAGGTCGGTGACCAGGTAGCCGAGGCTTTCGCGGGGGTCGGGACGGCCGGGCATGCTGCGCAGGATATTATTGCCTAGGCAGCTATTCAAGCCGCGTGGCCGCGCCGTTCAGCCGCCGGTCGCCGATGGGTTCCCGTCCGGCCTGCTGCGTCGCGCCCCTCGCGGGCGCCCGTACGAAAAAAGCCGCGCCCGGCGCGGCGTCCCGCGCGCCGGCCAGGCCGCGCCCGCACTCGGTGCGGGCTCAGCGGGCCGCCATGAAGGCCTCGATCTCCTCGGCCGAGCGCGCCAGTCCTTCGGTCAGCACGCGGTGGCCGTCGGCGGTGATTAGCACGTCGTCCTCGGTGCGGATGCCGATGCCGCGCCACTTCGCGTGCACGCCGGCCGCGTCGGGGGCCACGTACAGGCCCGGCTCGATGGTCAGCACCATGCCCGGCTCCAGCAGCCGCGGCTCGCCGTCGATCCGGTAGTCGCCCACGTCGTGCACGTCCAGGCCCAGCCAGTGGCCGCTCTTGTGCCGGTAGAAGCGCTTGTAGTGGCCCTCGGCGACGTTCTTCTCCAGGCCCCCGCGCAGCAGGCCCAGCCGCAGCAGCCCCTCGGTGAGCGTCATCACCGCCGCCTCGTGCAGCGCGGCGAAGGGCACGCCCGGCCGCGCCCGCTCCAGCGCGGCGGCCTGCGCCGCGCCGACCAGGTCGTGCAGCGCCCGCTGCTCCTTCGTGTAGCGGCCGCCGGCCGGGAAGGTGCGGGTGATGTCGGCGGCGTAGCCGCGGTACTCGGCGCCGGCGTCGACCAGCACCAGGTCGCCGTCGCGCGCCCGGGCGCGGTTGGCCACGTAGTGCAGCACGCAGGCGTTGGCGCCCGTGCCGACGATGGTGCCGTAGGCCGGCCAGGCGTCGGCCGCGCGGAACACCCGCTCGATCTCGGCCTGCAGCTCGTACTCGTGGATGCCGGGGCGCGCGGCGCGCATCGCGGCCTCGTGCGCGCGCACGCTGATCTCGGCGGCGCGCTGCATCAGCCGCACCTCGTCGCGGGACTTGAACAGCCGCTGCTCGTGCAGCAGATGGCCCAGCTCGAGGAACTCGTGCGGCGGCTGCGCGCCGTGGCGCACCTGGGCGCGCACGCGGTTGACCCAGCCGATCAGCTTCAGGTCGAACTCGGCGTCGCGGCCGAAGTGGTAGTACACCCGCGAGCGGCCTTCCAGCAGGCCCGGCAGGATCTCGTCCAGGTCGTCGATCGGGTAGGCGTCGTCCATGCCGTAGTCGGCCACCGCGCCGTCCTGGCCGGCGCGCGGGCCGTCCCAGCCCTCGCGCTCGGGGTCGCGCTCGCGGCAGAACAGCAGCGCCTCGCCGTGGCGGCGGCCGGGCACCAGCACCAGCACCGCTTCCGGCTCGGGGAAGCCGCACAGGTACCAGAAGTCCGAATCCTGCCGGTACGGATAGTGGGTGTCGTGGCTGCGCACGCGCAGCGGCGCGGCCGGCAGCACCAGGATGGCGTCCTCGCCGGCCATGCGCATGAGCTGCCGGCGGCGCCGGGCGTACTCGGCCGCCCCGATTCCGGTGAGCGAACGCAGCATGTCAGTTCAGGCTGCGGCGGTGGCGCGGGCCGAGCACGCAGTCGCCGTGCAGCAGCAGCGCGGCCACGCGCACGAACTCCTCCAGTTCGGACAGGGCGGACTCGTCCTCCTCGTCCTCGTCGATGTCCTGCACGCGCGCGCGCGCCAGCCGGGCCAGGTCCTGCAGCGCCTCGCCGCCCTCCTCCGACAGCGGCGGCTGCGCGCCGGCCGCCAGGCCGAAGCCGCCGAGGAAGCTGCGGCACCAGTCGAACAGCGCCTGCGCGCGCTGGCGCAGGGGCGCCTCGTCGTCCTCCAGCAGCAGCTGGAAGGAGAACTCGCCGTCGCCCAGCTGCGCGGCGCTGGCCTGGCGCAGCCGGTCCAGCGCACCGTCCCGCGGCGGCGCCGGCAGGGCCGGATCGGCCATGACCCGCGCCGGCCAGTCGGCCACGTCCCCGCCGCCGCCGGCCAGCCACCCGCACAGCGCGCCGTGCAGCTCGGGCGCGGACGCGCCCAGGCCCAGCTCGCGGCTGGCGGCGGCGACCTCGTGGGGCGTGGGAAGTTGCTGCATTGGCACCAGGCTCCGGGGGCGAAGGGCCCGCGCGGCATGCGCCGCATCGGCCCGCGCAGTGTAGCAACCGGGGGCGTCGTCGGCTTGTCGC
>DASRYN010000323.1:0-2481 GCA_035687185.1 Pseudoxanthomonas sp.
CGCCCGCCGTGGACCACGTTGAACGCGCCGTCCGGCAGGCCGGCCTCGCGCAGCAGCGCGGCCAGGTGCAGCGCGGCCGAGGGCACCTTCTCGGACGGCTTGAGCACGAAGGCGTTGCCGCAGGCCAGGGCCAGCGGCGCCATCCACAGCGGGACCATCGCCGGGAAGTTGAACGGCGTGATGCCGGCGACCACGCCCAGCGGCGCGCGCTCGCTCCAGCTGTCCACCCCGCGGCCGACCTCGGAGGAATGCTCGCCCTTGAGCAGGTGCGGGATGCCGCAGGCGAACTCCACCACCTCCATGCCGCGGACCACCTCGCCGCGCGCGTCCGACAGCGTCTTGCCGTGCTCGGACACGATGGTCCGGGCCAGCGTGTCGGCGTCGCGCTCGATCAGCGCACGCAGTCGGAACATCACCCGCGCGCGCTGCAGCGGCGGCGTCATCGCCCAGGCCGGGAAGGCCGCGGCGGCGGCGTCCACCGCCGCGCGCACCTCGCCGGCGCCGCCCAGCGGGACCTGCGCGGTGGCTCGGCCGGTGGCCGGGTCGAAGACCTCGCCGTGGTCGCCGGTGCCCGGCACCGCGCGGCCGCCGATGTGGTGTGGGAGCTTCGTCATGGTCCTGCCTCCGGAAACCCGCCGCGCCGGCTACTGCGCCAGCGCCTCGGCGGCCGGGGTGTAGGGCAGGCCCAGCGCGTCGGCCACGGCGCGGTGGGTGACGCGGCCGGCGTGCACGTTCAGGCCGTTGCGCAGGTGCGCGTCGTCCAGCAGCGCCTGCGGCGCGCCCTTGTCCGCCAGCGCGACCGCGTGCGGCAGGGTGGCGTTGGTCAGGGCGAAGGTGGAGGTGCGCGCCACGCCGCCGGGCATGTTGGCCACGCAGTAGTGGATGATGCCGTCCACCTCGTAGGTCGGCGCCTGGTGGGTGGTGGGGCGGCTGGTCTCGAAGCAGCCGCCCTGGTCGATGGCCACGTCCACCAGCACCGAGCCCGGGCGCATCAGCTTCAGCTGCTCGCGCGTCACCAGCTTGGGCGCGGCGGCGCCGGGGATCAGCACCGCGCCCACGACCAGGTCGGTGTAGGGCAGGCGGTCGTGGATCGCGTCGCGGGTGGAGTAGATCGTGGTCAGGCGTTCGCCGTAGAGCTCGTCGATGTACTTCAGCCGTTCCAGCGAGCGGTCCAGGATTGTCACGTGCGCGCCCAGGCCCATGGCCATGCGCGCGGCGTTCAGCCCCACGGTGCCGCCCCCGATCACCATCACCTCGGCCGGCTTCACCCCCGGCACGCCGCCCAGCAGGATGCCCGAGCCGCCCTGCGCCTTCTCCAGCGCGTGCGCGCCGGCCTGGATGGCCATGCGCCCGGCCACTTCGCTCATCGGCGCCAGCAGCGGCAGGCCGCCGCGGTCGTCGGTCACCGTCTCGTAGGCGACGGCGGTGCAGCCGGAGGCCAGCAGCGCCTGCGCCTGCTCCGGGTCCGGCGCCAGGTGCAGGTAGGCGTAGAGCACCTGGCCGGGGCGCAGCATGGCGCACTCGGCCGGCTGCGGTTCCTTGACCTTGACGATCATCTCGGCGCGGCCGTACACCTCGGCCGCCGACTCCACCACCTGCGCGCCGGCGGCCTCGTAGGCCTCGTCGGCCAGGCCGATGCCGGCGCCGGCGCCGCGCTCGACCAGCACCTGGTGGCCGCGCGCGGACAGCTCGCGCGCGCCGGAGGGCGTGAGGCCGACGCGGTACTCGTGGTTCTTGATCTCCTTCGGCACGCCGACAAGCATGGACAGCCTCCGTGGTGGCGGTTCTGGATGGGCGCCGCGGTCACGCCGCGGCCAGCACTTCGCCCAGCATCGAGAAGATGTCGTCGATGTGACGTCGTTCGGCGATCAGCGGGGGCGAGAGCGCGATCGTGTCGCCGGTCACCCGCACCAGCAGGCCGCGGCGGAAGGCCCGCTCCAGAACCCGGTAGCCGCGCGCGCCCGGCGCGCCGTCCTGCGGCGCCAGCTCCACCGCCCCGACCAGGCCGTAGTTGCGGATGTCCACCGTCTCGGCCACGCCGCGCAGCGCGTGCAGGCCTTCCTGCCAGTGGTCCTCCAGCTCCAGCGCGCGCGAGAACAGCCCTTCCTCCTCGTACGTGTCCAGCGCCGCCAGCGCGGCGGCGCAGGCCAGCGGGTGGCCGGTGTAGGTGTAGCCGTGGAACAGGTCGATGGCGCTCTCCGGGCCCTGCATGAAGGCCTGGTGGATCTTCTCGGAGACGAACACCGCGCCCATGGGCACGCAGCCGGAGGTCAGGCCCTTGGCCGTGGTCATCATGTCCGGCACCACGCCGAAGCGCTGCGCGGCGAACGGCGCGCCCACGCGGCCGAAGCCGGTGATCACCTCGTCGAAGATCAGCAGGATGCCGTGGCGGTCGCAGATCTCGCGCAGCCGCTGCAGGTAGCCCGGCGGCGGCAGGATCACCCCGGCCGAACCGGAGATCGGCTCGACGATCACCGCGGC
>DASRYN010000324.1:0-8253 GCA_035687185.1 Pseudoxanthomonas sp.
CGCGCGCGCGCATGCTGGAGCTGGCCGTGGCCGGCGATCCACGCCTGCGCGTGGACCTGCGCGAGCTGGCGCGCCCCGGGCCGTCGTGGACCGTGGACACCCTGCGCGAACTGCGCGCCGAGTACGGTCCCGCCGCACCGCTGGCGCTGCTGCTGGGTGCCGACAGCTTCCGCTCGCTGCCCGCCTGGCGCGAGTGGCGGCGCCTGCCGGAACTGGCGCACCTGGTCGTGGCCGAGCGCGCCGCCGGCGGCCACCCGGACGCCGTGCCGGCCGAGCTCGCCGCCGAGGCCGAAGGGCGCTGGACGGCCGACCCGTCCGCGCTGGCCGCCGCCCCGGCCGGGCGCATCCACCGCCTGCGGCAGCCGCTGCGTGGGGAATCGGCCACCGCCGTGCGCCGGGCCATCGCCGCCGGCGACCCGGGCTGGGAGGCGCAGGTGCCGCCGGCCGTGGCCGCCCACATCCGCGCCCACGGTCTGTACCGGGCGCCGTGAACGCGGCCTAGACCCCGCCGGCCGGTATAATCGGCCCGGTCGTTCCGACCTTCCGTCGAGCCTTCCTTGAGCAGCCAAGCCCACGTCATCAAGACCCGCCTCCCCGAACCGCCGCCGCCCGCGGAGACGTTGCTGGCCACCGTCCGCGCCGCGGTCGAGGAGCTCAAGGCCAAGGATGTCGTCGAGATCGACGTGCGCGGCAAGACCAGCGTGACCGACCACCTGGTCATCGCCTCGGGCACCTCGACCCGCCACGTGAAGTCCATCGCCGACGAGGTGATCAAGTTCGCCAAGCGCCTCGGCGCCATGCCGCTGGGCGTGGAGGGCGAGCGCGAGGCCGAATGGGTGCTGGTGGACCTGGGCGACGTCATCGTCCACGTCATGCTGCCGCGGGTGCGCGAGTTCTACGCGCTGGAGCGGCTGTGGACCGTCGGCGACCAGCCGCGGGACGAGCTGGCCGGCTGAGCCGCGTGCCGGCGATGCCGGTTCCGCTCCGCCCATGCAGGGGCCGCGCCTGGTGCGCGGCCCCTTGCGTTCATGCGTCCGCGCCGCTCACTCCGGCGCGCGCGCCGCGTACATGCCGAACACCGCGCCGGTGAAGCCGCCCGCCACCGCCGTGCTCAGCAGGGTGCCGTCCACGTCGGCCAGGGTGTGCCATTGGCCATCGGCCGCGGCCCAGGCGAACGCGTACCGGGCACCGCGGGCGCGGATGCGCAGGTCCAGCGGCCCGGCCGCGACCTGCGGCGCCAGCGCCACCGATGCCAGGACCGTGCCGGTGGCCGGATCGGCCGGTTGCACGCGCCCGTCGCGCCGGCTCAGCACCAGCCGGGGTCGTCCGTCGACCCGGGTCAGCGCCAGCAGGTACCAGTAGTCCTCGTTCTGGAACGCGGCCAGGCCGGCGGCGTCGCCGTCGCGGCGCGGCACGAAGCGCAGCCGCGTGACGGCCTCCGCGTCCTGATGCTGCTGGCGGCGGGCGAGGAACGAGGGGTTGGCGCGCTCGCCCAGCGCTACCGGTCGCGCGCGCAGGCGGAGGGTGCCGCCCTGCAGCCGGTGCCAGGCCTCGCGCGGATTGCGCGGAGTGATCCAATACGGCGGCAGCGCCGGCCCGTCGAACTCCTCGCGGATGGCGAACGCGCCGGTGGTCGGCAGCGTCGCCTTGCCCCGCGGCAGGGCCGGCAACGCGTGCACCCGTGCCACCTCCTGGCCGGGGGCGGTGATGCGCGGCCAGCCGTCGTGCCACTGCACCGGCAGCAGGAAGGTCTCGCGGCCGGTATTGACGTAATGCCCCTGCAGTGGGGGATAGGGCCGGTTGCCCAGGAACACCGCCCACCACTGGTCGTCGGCGGCCTGGACGAAGTCGGCGTGGCCTGCGGACGTGACCGGCCAGGGACGCTCGCGCGGCAGGTCCGACTGGGTCAGCACCGGATTGCCGTCCCAGGGCGCGTACGGCCCGGTCACCACGCGGCTGCGCAGGATCACCTGGCGGTGCTTCTCGCCGGTGCCGCCCTCGGCGGCGGTGAGGTAGTACCAGCCGTCGCGCTTGAACAGGTGCGGGCCCTCGACGTATTCGGGCTTCTCCGCCGGATCGATGCCGCCGTCCAGGATCACCCTGCGCGGACCCACGGTGCGCAGCGCCCTGGCATCGAATGCCTGCAGCCAGATGGCGCGGTGGCCGGGCCAGCGCTCGCCACCCGGCGGCAGGTCGTTGTTGACGATCCAGCTGCGGCCGTCGTCGTCGAAGAACAGCGAGGGATCGATGCCGCCCGCCAGCTCCGGCAGCCACGCCGGGTCCGACCACGGGCCGGCCGGATCGGTTGCGGTGATCACGAAGTTGCCGCCGCAGGACGGGAAGCAGGTGTTGACGATGTAGAAGACGCCCTCGTGGTGCTCGATCGCCGGGGCGAACACGCCGTTGACCAGGTCGCGGTTGCCGAAGTCCAGCTGCGTGGTGCGGTCGATGGCGTTGCCGATCTGGGTCCAGTTCACCAGGTCGGTGCTGTGGAACACGGGGATGCCCGGGAACCAGCCGAAGGTCGAGGTCACCAGGTAGAAGTCGCCGCCCACCCGCACCACGCTGGGGTCGGGGTAGAAGCCCTTGAGCACCGGGTTGCGGTACTGGCCCGGCTGCAGCGGGTGCGCCGCGTCGCCCGGGTCGCTGCCCTGGTAGTGGAACCATTCGAACACCGCCTCCGGCGCCTCGCCGGGCGTGGCGGATGCCGGTGCGAATGCGGCGGCGCCAAGGAACAGCGCGCAGGCCAGGCCGAAGGGACGCATCGCGGGCTCCACGGTCAGCGGGGCGCCGACGCTAGCACGCGCGCATCCGGGCATGGCACGGCTGCCGCCGTGGAATAGGTCCGCGCGGGCCCGTGCGTATCATGTGCGGATGAAGGCACGACTGATCGCGACCGGCGAGCGCGCCCCGTCCTGGGTGGCCGAGGGCTTCGCCGAGTACCGCAAGCGGCTCTCGCACTGGCTGCCGCTGGAGCTGGTGGAGATCGAGCCGGGCCTGCGCGGCAAGGGCCGCGATCCGCAGCGCGCGATCGAGGACGAGGGCCGGCGGGTGCTGGCCGCGTTGCCGAGGAACGCGCACGTGGTCGCGCTGGACGTGCCGGGGCGCGCCTGGACGTCCGAACAGCTGGCGCAGCGGCTGGAGCACTGGCGGCAGCAGGGCCGCGACCTGGCCTTCCTCATCGGCGGCCCGGAAGGGCACGCGCCGGAGGTGCGCGCGGCCGCGTCCGAGTCGTGGTCGCTGGGCCCGCTGACCCTGCCGCACATGCTGGTGCGGCTGGTGGTGGCCGAGCAGCTGTACCGCGCCGCCGCGCTGCTGGCCAACCACCCCTACCACCGCGCCTGAGCGCGGCGGCCGCTACTGCAGGCTGAAGCCGATCGGCACCAGGCCCCAGGCCTGCACCGGCCGGCCGTCGCGCAGCGCGGGCTCGAACCGCCAGCGCTGCTGCACCTGGCGCATGGCCTCGCGGTCCAGCGAGCGATGGCCGCTGCTGCGCTCCACCGCCACCTGCAGCGGGCGGCCGTCCACGTCCACCAGCACGCGCAGCAGCACCGTGCCCTGGATGCCGGCGCGCAACGCGTCGCGCGGGTAGGGCGGCGGCGGCGCGACCGCGTAGCGCAGCTGCGCGGCTTCCATGGGGCCGGCATCGAACCCCGGGGCCGGCGTGGCCGGCGCGGCCTCCACGGGCAGGGCGGGCAGGGTGCCCTGGTCGACGACGGCAGGCGCCGGCGCCGGGGCCTGCGGTTGCACCGGGGCGATGGCCGGGCGCGGCGCCGGCGTGCGCGGCTGGGCCACCGGCTGGGGCGGCAGCGGTGGTGGCGGCAGGACGCGCGGCACCGTCCAGCGCGGGGTCTCGGGAGCCTGGCGGGTTTCCGGCAGCGGCGACTGCGCCAGCGGCAGCAGCAGGACCAGCAGCGCCAGCGCGTGCACCGCCATCGCGAAGCTGATGGCGAGGATGCGCGAGGCGTCGGGGCGGAAGGAAACGGCAGACGGCAGCGTGCGAACCATGATCCACCTCCGTTGCGGAAAGGACGGAACAACGCACGGACACGGCGGCCGCAGCGGCCGCGATGGCCGGTTCCAGACTGCGCCCGGGCAACCGGACTTGCAAGCGAAGGGCCGGGGGACCGGACCAAAGTCGAACCCGGCGGCGCGGCCGCGGCCGGCGCTTTTTCCCGGGCCTCGCCCCCGGTTGCGACGGCTCCCTCCGGAACGGCCGCGCCACACGCGGCCCCGGGCACCGTGCAAAAGAACAGCCCGGCACCGGGCCGGGCTGTCGTCCCGCCAACGGAGCGGGAGCGCGGGCGCTCAGCGCCCCAGTTCGAACATCACGTCCAGCGAGACCGAGACGCTGCTCTCGCCCGCCGCCACCGGCGTGCTGTCGAAGGCGGCCTCGGCCTTCATCACCGCCATGCGCGGCGGGGGCATCGGCATCATCCCGCCGCCCTCGTTGATGCTGACGACGCGGCGCACCCGCAGCCCCAGCGCCCGGGCGTAGGTTTCCGCCCGCGCCCGCGCGCGTTCCAACGCCTGCAGCCGCGCCTGGTCGTACAGCGGCTCCGGGTCGTCGATGCCGAAGCTCGGGCCGTTGATCTGGTTCGCGCCGCTGGATACCAGCGCGTCGAGCACCTTGCCCAACTTCGCCACGTCGCGCAGCTTCACGTTCACCGTGTTGGTGGCCTGGTAGCCGGTGATCACGGGCGGCTGGTTCTCGGCGTAGCGGTACTGCGGGTGCAGGTTGATGCCGCTGGTCTGCACGTCCTTGTCGGCCACGCCCGCGGCCTTGACCGCCGCCAGCACCCGGTTCATCAGCTCGGCGTTCTGGCGCATGGCGGTGTTGCCGTCCGCGGCCTGGGTCACCACCCCGGCCGAGACCGTGGCCACGTCGGGCGCGCGCCGGGCCTCGGCCTGGGCGGACACGGACAGCAGCGTGGCGTCGGCCGGCAGCGCCGGCGCGGACTGGGCCTGGGCGGCGGCCGGCGCGGACAGCGCGAGCACGGCCAGGAGCGAAGCGAGGGGACTGCGCATGGTCGGTTCTCCTTGTGTGACGGGGTGCGCGAAGCTGCGCGGCAGCGTCGGGCCCGGCGGATGAACGCGCCATGAGTCCACGGGAGGGGGGCCGGCCGCGCGGCCGGCCGGGCCGCGGCCCCGCGCGCCGCCGCGGGTTATCCTGTCGCCCATGCTTTATCTGGCCTCGAAATCCCCCCGCCGGGCCGAACTGCTCGACCGCCTCGGCGCGACCTACCGCGTCCTGGACGTCGACGTGCCCGAGGTCCGCGCCCCCGGCGAGCGCGCCGTCGACTACGTCCGTCGCGTAGCCCGCGACAAGGCCCGCGCCGGCTGGGCGCAGGTGGCCGGCGAGCCCGGCGCGCGCGTGCTGGGCGCCGACACCGAGGTGGTGCTGGGCGAGGACGTGTTCGGCAAGCCGGCCGATGCCGCCGACGCCGCGGCCATGCTGGCGCGCCTGTCCGGGCGCGCGCACACCGTGCTCAGCGCGGTGGCGGTGATCGACGCGTCCGGCGAGCGCGAGGCGCTGTCCACTACCGAGGTGCGCTTCGCCGCGCTCTCGCCCGCGCAGATCGCCGCCTACGTCGCCACCGGCGAGCCGATGGGCAAGGCCGGCGCCTACGGCATCCAGGGCCGCGCCGAAGCCTTCGTCGAGCACCTGTCGGGCAGCTACTCCGGGGTGATGGGCCTGCCGCTGCACGAGACCGCGCGGCTGCTGGCCACGCCCGCGGCGGTGCCGGCCGCCGCCGGCGCCGCGATGGCCGGGTGAGGCGGCCGTGTCCGAGGAGATCCTGGTCAACGTCACCCCACGCGAGACGCGCGTGGCCGTGGTCGAGAACGGCATGCTGCAGGAGCTGCACATCGAGCGCGGCTGGCGGCGCGGCGTGGTCGGCAACATCTACAAGGGGCGCGTGCAGCGGGTGATGCCCGGCATGCAGGCCGCCTTCGTCGAGGTCGGCCTGGAGCGCGCGGCCTTCCTGCACGCCAACGACGTCATCCGCCCCGCGCCGGTGGACCACGGCCTGGCCGAGGACGCCCCGCAGCCGCTGGCCCCGCCGTCCATCGTGGAGCTGCTGCGCGACGGCCAGGAGCTCGTGGTCCAGGTGGTCAAGGACCCCATCGGCACCAAGGGCGCGCGCCTGACCACCCAGATCAGCATCCCCTCGCGCTATCTCGTGCTGCTGCCGCAGTCGCGCACGGTCGGCGTGTCGGCCCGCATCGAGGACGAGGCCGAGCGCCAGCGGCTCAAGACCCTGGTCTCGGACCTGGCCGCGGCCCACGGTGGCCACGGCTACATCGTGCGCACCAACGCCGAGGGCCAGCCGGCCGAGGCGCTGGCCGAGGACATCGCCTACCTGTCGCGGGTGTGGAACGTGGTCGAGCGCCGCGGCCGCGAGGCGCCGCCGTGCAGCGTCATCTACGAGGACCTCAGCCTGCCGCTGCGCTCGGTGCGCGACCTGATCCGCAAGGACGTGGAGAAGGTGCGGGTGGACTCGCGCGACACCTACGACCGCCTGCAGGCCTTCGTCGCCAAGTACATGCCGGTGCTCGCCGAGAAGATCGAGCTGTACACCGGCGACCGCCCCATCTTCGACCTGTACGGGGTGGAGGACGAGATCGGCCGCGCGCTGGACAAGCAGGTGCCGCTCAAGTCCGGCGGCTACCTGGTCATCGACCAGACCGAGGCGATGACCACCATCGACGTGAACACCGGCTCGTTCCTCGGCCAGCGCAACCTCGAGGAGACGGTCTACCGCACCAACCTGGAGGCCGCGCAGGCCGTCGCCCGGCAGCTGCGCCTGCGCAACCTGGGCGGGATCATCATCATCGACTTCATCGACATGACCGATCCGGAGCACCGCCGCCAGGTGCTGCGCACGCTGGAGAAGGCCCTGTCGCGCGACCACGCCAAGACCACGGTGTACGAGTTCTCGCCGCTGGGCCTGGTGGAGATGACGCGCAAGCGCACGGTCGAGAGCCTGGAGCGGCAGCTGTCGGAGACCTGCCCGCAGTGCGGCGGCCGCGGCACGGTGAAGACCGCCGAGACCGTGACCTACGAGATCTTCCGCGAGATCACCCGCGCGGTGCGCCAGTTCGAAGCCGCGCGGCTGCTGGTGATCGCCTCGCCCAAGGTCGTGGCGCGGATCACCGAGGAGGAGTCGGCGGCGGTGGCCGAGCTGGAGGAGTTCCTCGGCAAGACCATCCGTTTCCAGGCCGACGAGCAATACCTGCAGGAGCAGTTCGATGTGGTCCTGCTCTGACCCGCGGCGCTGATGCACACCCCGCTGCGCCGCCGCCTGCGCCTGGCCCGCCGCTGGGCCGCGTACCTGTTGGCCCTGGCGCTGGTGGCCCTGGCGCTGGTGCTGGGCGCCGCCGGGCAGCTGCTGCCGCTGGTGGAACGGCATCCCGGGCGCGTGGCCGAGTGGCTGAGCGACAAGGCCGGCCGCCCGGTGGCCTTCGACCGGGTGGAGACGCAGTGGACGCGCCGCGGCCCGCTGCTGCGGCTGGACGGGTTGCGCATCGGCCGCGAGGGCGGCGGGGTGCGCATCGGCCAGGCCGAGGTGCTGGTCTCGCTGTACGCCGGCCTGTTGCCGGGGCGCTCGTTCACCGAGTTGCGCCTGCGCGGGCCGGCGCTGTCCCTGCAGCGCCGCGCGGACGGCAGGTGGGGCATACGCGGCCTGCCCGCCGCCCCCGGCGCGGTCGATCCGTTCGAGTACCTGGAAGGGCTGGGCGAGCTGCAGGTCATCGGCGGCCGCCTGGACGTGGACGCGCCGGAGCTCGGGCTGCGCGCGACGATCCCGCGCATCGACCTGCGCCTGCGCGTGGACGGGCGCCGCGTGCGCGCCGGCGGCCGCGGCTGGATCGACGCGCAGGCCGCCCCGGTGGCCGCGGTGCTGGACTTCGAGCGCGAGCGCGGCGACGGCCGCCTGTACCTGGACCTGGACACCGCCGACCTGGCGGCCTGGGCGCCCCTGCTGCGCTACGCCGGCGTGTCGCCCGCGGCCGGCCGCGGGCGCGTGGAAGGCTGGGCCGAACTGCGCGGGCGCCGGGTGGTGCTGGTCACCAGCCGTTTCCAGTTGCAGGAGGTGGCCCTGGCCGGGGCGCCGCTGCCCGGACGCGCGCGACCGGCCGCGGACTTCGACGAACTGCGCGGCCGCCTGCGCTGGCGCGTGGCGGCCGGCGGCTGGCGGCTTGACGCACCGCTGCTGCGCGTGACCGACGCCCGCGGCGCGCAGACGCTCGACG
>DASRYN010000325.1:0-5247 GCA_035687185.1 Pseudoxanthomonas sp.
GGACGTCGCCACGGCGGCGTCCTCCAGCGGCAGCACGCGTGGCGGCAGGTGCTCCACCGGCGCGGCCTCGTCGGCGTCGGACTCCACCAGCACGCGCCACGGCCCGCCGTCGGGGCGGCGCCCGTAGCCGCGGAGCTCGCCGCCCACTTCCACCAGCGCGGCGGCGATGCCGCTCGCCTTCAGGTGCGCGGCCACCGCGTCGGCGCCATGGCCCTTGGCGATGGCCGAGAGGTCCAGTTGCAGGCCGCCCGGCTGCAGCAGCTCGCGTCCGCCGGCACGGCGCTGCAGGCGCTGCCAGCCGGTGCGCGCGCGCGCGCGTTCGATTTCCGCCGGGGTCGGCACGCGCCGCGGTGTGGCGGCGCTGCCGAAGCCCCACAGCTCCACCAGCGGGCCGACGGTGGGGTCGAACGCGCCGTCGCTGGCCCGTGCCACCTCGATCGCCGCGTCCAGCACCTGCGCGAACGCCTCCGGCAGGCGCTGCCAGCTGCCCGCGGGCGCGCGCCGGAAGCGGCTGATGTCCGAATCCGGCTCCCACGTGCTCATCTGCGCGACCACGCCGTCCAGCTGCGCCTGGATCCCCGCGTGCAGGGCGTGCAGGTCCGCGCGCGCGCCCGCCACGAGGCGCACGCTCCAGCTCGTCCCCATGGTGTGGCCGCCGAGGGTCGCCAGACCCGCGGCGCCCGCCGGCGTCTGCATCGCGCTGCTACCCGTTACTGCGGCAGCACTTCCAGGGTGGCCACGTAGCTCAGGCGGCGCTGCCTGGCCTGCGGCACGCTGGTCTTCCCGTCCTGGGTGGTGGCCTCGAGCCAGTACATGCCCGGCTGCGGCCAGGTGACGGCGAATTCGCCGGCCGCGTCGCTGGCGACCTTGATCTCTTCCTGCGCGTTGCGGTAGCGGGTGCCGCCGCGCACGATCTCGAACTCCAGGCCCGGCGCCGGCTTGCCGTCCACCAGCACGCGGAAGCGCGCCTGCTCGCCGGCATAGAGGTCGTTGGGGTGGGTCAGCGGCACCAGTTCGATGCCTTCGCCGGTGGGCTTGAGCGCGGTCTCGTCGGGCGAGCCGTTGGTCACGAAGGTCTCGATGCGGCCCACGCTCTGCGACACCTGCAGGTTCTTCGCGTCCCTGGGCACCTCGGCGGCGAAGGTGGCCGGCGTGCCGCGCCAGCGCCGCGGCTTGCCGTCTTCCTCCCAGCTGGCGAACAGGCCGCTGTTGACCACCGCCAGGCGGTAGGTGCCCTGCTGGGCCAGCTGCACGTCGAACACGCTGCGGTACTTGCCGGTGGCCGCGTTCTGCGGCTGCACGCGGCTGCCGTCGGGCGCGGTGATGACCAGGTTGTCCAGGCGCAGCGGCACGTGGTTGAAGTAGAACAGGTCGTTGGACACGGCCGCATCGACCGTGATCCACGGGTCGGTGCCGGCCAGCACCGTCTGCGAGGGCTGCAGCCAGGCCTTGTGGGCGGAGGCGGCGAACGGCAGCGCGAGGGCGACCGCGGCGGCGAGGAGCAGGGAACGCTTCATCGGGGTTGTCTCCTGGTCGGGCCGCGCGGGGCCGCGCGGCGATGATGTCCGTGGAAGGGTCAGGGTCTGACCGCGAGGCTCACGGCGCCCAGCTCGGTGCTGCCCTGGGCCTTGCCGGACTGCGGCGCCTTCGCCGGCCAGGCGAAGGGGATCTTCACCAGCTCGCGGCCGCCCACCTCGCGGGCGGCTTCCACCACGAGCGTGTACTGCCCGGGCGGGAGCTTGGCCAGCTGCGGCTGGCGCGCGTCGAACTTCAGCGTGTGCCGGCCCACGGGGCGGGTGGGGCCGGTGACGCCGTCCACCGGCAGGTCCAGGTTGCGGCCGGACTTGCGCCACCACTGGCGCAGGTCGGGCAGCCACTTGGTGCCGTGTCCCTCCGCGGTGTCCTTCTGCTGGTACCACACCGCCAGGTCGGCGGCGACCTTCTGGTCGGCGCCTTCCAGCCAGATGGCCACGTAGGGCCGGTGGTACTCGGCGACGTTGAGCTTGGGGATCTCGACCTGGACCTGCAGCTCGGCGGCGTAGGCCGGCAGGGTCAGCAGCCCGGAGACCGCGAAGAACAGCTTGGCGCGCATCGGGGAGGAACCTCGTCAGTGGATGAAGATCAGGGCCAGCAGCAGCGGCACCACCAGGCCCAGGCCGACCAGCGGCCAGGTCAGCCGGCGCTGCCGCGCGTGCAGGTGGAGCAGGAACAGCCCGGTGATGCAGAACACCAGGCAGGCGATGGCGAACACGTCGATGAACCAGCCCCACGCCGGACCGGCGTTGCGGCCCTTGTGCAGGTCGTTGAAATAGGAGATCCAGCCGCGGTCGGTGCGCTCGTATTCGACCGCGCCGGTTTCGCGGTCCACGCTCAGCCAGGCGTCCGCGCCGGGCGAGGGCATGGACACGTAGGCCTCCTCCGGCGACCACTCGGCCGGGCGCCGGCCCACCGGCACGTCCAGCGCGTCCTCCAGCCACGCCGCCACCACCGGCGGCAGCGGCGCCTCGCCTTCCCCGGGCGCTTGCCGCAGCGCCCCGAGCAGCGGCCCGGGCAGCTGCGCGGTGCGGTTGTCCACCCGCGGCTCGGCTTCGATCCGGGCCGCGTGGTTGAGGGTGATGCCGGTCGCGGTGAACAGCAGCATCCCCACCAGGCAGACGGCCGAGCTGATCCAGTGCCACTGGTGCAGCGTGCGCAGCCAGAAGCCGCGGCGTTGCTGTTGTGCGGCCGGGGAGGCGGGACGGGACAAGCGGTTCTCGGGACGGGGTGCCTGCGGACGCGCCATTACATCACGAATGAGAATTGGTCTCAATTGAGGGTGCCGCCGGCGCGGCGCCCTCCGCGCGTCAGAAGCTGAGGTTGAGGCTGACCCAGAGGTTCCGCGACTTGTCCTTGTTGTTGTAGTCGTCGAGGTAGGTGGGCGTGTAGCTGCCGTCCGGGTTGCCGGTGAACACGGTCTGGAAGCTGGTGAAGTCCTCGTCCAGCAGGTTGTTGATGCGCGCGTTGACGCTGACGCGGTCGCTGAAGCGGTAGCCGGCCCCCAGGTGCCACACCACGTAGTCCTGGTAGTAGCGCGCCTGGCCGTCGATCACGTCGCGGAAGCGTTCGGAGCGCGCTTCGCCCACGAGCTGCAGGCTGAACTTCTCCGTGGCCTGCCAGGCCAGCGTGGCGTTGGCCATGTGCTCGGCGGTGTTGGTCAGCGGCTGGCCGGCGTTGGCGCCGCTGAGCTGCTCGCTGTCGGTCCAGGTGTAGTTCGCGCGCAGCGACAGGCGGTCGAGGAACGACACCCGCCCGGCAATTTCCACGCCCTGCACGCGGGCCTCGTCGATGTTGATGGCCTGGCGCCAGGTGGTGTAGCCCAGCGCCTCGTACTCGCCCAGGTTCACGCAGGGACGCGCGCCGCCGGTCGCCTCGCAGCTGAGCACCGCCTCGCCGCTGGTGATCTTGTCCTCGAAGTCGTTGCGGAACACCGTGACGTTGAAGTCGTGCGCGCCGCTGGCCGCGGTCCAGTACAGCGCGATCTCGCTGTTGACGCTGGTCTCCGGTTGCAGGTCCGGGTTGCCGGCGAAGGGGATGGTGCCCTGGCCGCCGAAGCCGGTGATGCCGTCGTACAGGTCGGTGGTCTTGGGCGTCTTGAAGCCGGTGCTCACGCCGCCCTTCAGCACCCACTGCTCGCTGACGTCCCACACCGCGTAGGCGCGCGGGCTGAGCTGCCCGCCGAACAGGTTGTGGTCGTCGTGGCGCAGGCCCAGGGTGATGGTCAGCGCCTCCATCGGCTTCCAGTTGTCCTCGGCGAACAGCGACCACATCTCGTGGTCCTGCACGGCGCCGGTGGCGCCCTGGCCGCGCTCCATGCCGAACACGCCGTCCTCCAGTTCGCCGTCGATCACCTGGCCGCCGACGACGAAGCGGTGCGAGCCGCCCCAGTCTTCCACCGGGATGTCGAGCTTGGCGTCCAGCGTGTACTGCCGGCTCTCCATGGTGCGCTTCGGGCGCGGCAGGAAGGCGGCCTCGGCCAGGGCGCGGCGCTGGGCCTGGCTCATGCCCGCATAGGGGCCGGTACCGGAATACATCTGCTGCAGCAGCTCGCGTTCGTCCACGCTCAGCGGCAGGGTGCGGCCGTCGTTGGCGGTCTCCACCCGCGCCAGCGCGACCTGGCTGCTGCCGAAGGCCCAGCTGCCGTCGTGGACCACCGCCCACTGTTCGCGGCTGAACTTCTGCGCGCCCGCGTAGCCCGCGCGCGGCGCGACGCGGCCGCCCTGCGCGCGCCACAGCTCGGCGATGCTGTCCACCGTGCCCAGCGGGTAGGCGGTGGTGCCCAGGTTGTTGGTGAAGGGCGTGTTGTCGTAGCGCTGGCGGGAGACGTCGTAGTCGAACTTCAGGCTCTGCGCCTCGGTGGGCGTCCACGCCAGGCCGATGCCGGCGCTGCGGTTGACGTTGTCCACGGTCTTGCCGCCGCCGCCGAAGCCCAGCGCGCGCTCGTGCGTCTCCCCCGCCGGGTCGGTGATGGTCTCGTACTCGGGCGTGGAGGCGTCGCGCTCGTAGCGCGAACCGCGCAGGCTCACGCCCAGCAGGCCTTCCACCAGCGGGCCGGACACGGCCGCGTCGTAGCTGGCGTCGGTGCCGAAGTCCTCGTTCTCCTGGAAGCTGCGGCCCAGCGTGGCCGAACCGTGCCAGGCGTCGCCGACCTTGCGGGTGATGATGTTGATCACGCCGCCCAGCGCGTCGGCGCCGTACAGGGTGGAGGCCGGCCCGCGGATCACCTCGATGCGCTCGATCATGTCCAGCGGCGGGATGTGGTTGAACTGGTTGCCGCCGAAGCTGTTGGGGTAGATGTCGCCGTGGTTGTTCTGGCGGCGGCCGTCGATCAGCACGAGGGTGTAGTCCGGGCCCATGCCGCGGATGCTGATGGTCTTCTGCCCGGTCTTGTCCGAGGTCTCGCCGACGTCCACGCCCTCCAGGTCGCGCACCGCGTCGATCAGGGTCAGGTACGGGCGGGTCTGCAGTTCCTCGCGGGTGATGACGCTGATGCTGGCCGGCGCGTCGGTCAGCTTCTGCTCGAACCCGGCGGCGGTGACTACGACGGTGTCGAGCGTGGCGGGCGCGTCGCCCGGGGCGGCGCCCAGCGCAGGGCCGGAAACGAGGGCGAGCAGGGCCAGCGACAGGCGGCTGCGGCGGGGTAGCGTGGCGGGGTGACGGTTCATGGGGTTCGAATGGCAGGACAGGGCGGCCGCCGCGAAGACGCGGCCG
>DASRYN010000326.1:0-4130 GCA_035687185.1 Pseudoxanthomonas sp.
GCGGCCGGCGATCAGGTCCAGGGCACGGTCCACGGCCGGCGCGGCCTGCGCCGCGGTGGCCGCGTCGGTGCGCGCATAGGCCAGCGCGGCGGCCGCCGCGCGGGTCGGGCCGATGCGGGTGTCCAGCGGCGGGGCCGCCTGCGCCTCCGGCGCGCCGCTCTGGCGGGCCAGCTGGCGCGCGATCATCGGCGCCAGGCCAAGGCCCTTGCCCTCGGTCAGCGCCTTGGCCAGCTGCTGGTCGTACAGGTCGCGGAAGGTCTGGTTCTCGCCCGGGAACAGCGCGTCGCCGAAGCTGGCGTCGCGCATGCTCTTGACCAGCATCTGCGCGAACTGCCCCTCGAGCTGGCGCGCGACCTGGTCGATGCGCGCGGCATCGGCCCGCGGCGCGGGTGCCAGCTCCATCGGCGGCCCGGCGATGCGCATCAGATCACTTCCAGCTCCGCGCGCAGCGCGCCGGCCTGCCGCAGCGCCTCGAGGATGGCGATCAGGTCGCCCGGCGCGGCGCCGACCTCGTTCACCGCGCGCACGATCTCGTCCAGCGTGGTGCCGCCCTCGAACTTGAACATGCGGCTGCCCTCCTGCGAGGTGCTGACCGTGGAGGAGGGCGCCACCACGGTGCCGCCGCCGGCGAAGGCGCCGGGCTGGCTGACCTGCAGGTCCTCGCCGATGGTCACCGTCAGCGCGCCGTGCGCCACCGCCGCCGGCATCACCCGCACCTGCGAACCGATCACCACCGTGCCGGTGCGCGAATTGACGATCACCTTGGCCGGTGCGGCGCCGGGCGTGAGTTCCAGGTTCTCGACCCGCGCCAGGAAGCCGATGCGCGCGCCCGGGTCGCTGGGCGCGGCCACCGACACCGTGACCCCGTCCACCGCCCGCGCCACGCCCGGGCCGAAGGCCTGCTCCAGCGCCTGGACCATGCGCGCGACGGTGGTGAAGTCGTTGCGGTGCAGGTTGAGGGTGATCTCGCCGCCTGCGCCGAACACGTCGGGCAGGGCGCGCTCGACCGTGGCGCCGTTGGGGATGCGGCCCACGCTGGGCACGTTCACCGAGACCCGCGAGCCGTCCTGGCCCTGCGCGCCGAAGCCGCCGACCACCAGGTTGCCCTGGGCGATGGCGTAGACCTGGCCGTCGGCGCCCTTGAGCGGGGCCATCAGCAGCGAGCCGCCGCGCAGCGACACCGCGTTGCCGATGGAGGAGACGGTGACGTCGATGGTCTGGCCGGGCTTGGCGAACGGCGGCAGCTCGGCGTGGATGGCCACCGCGGCCACGTTCTTGAGCTGCGGGTTGACGTTGGGCGGGATGTTGACGCCCAGCTCGCCGAGCATGTTCTTCAGGCTCTGCACGGTGAACGGCGCCTGGCTGGTGCGGTCGCCGCTGTTGTCCAGGCCGACCACCAGGCCGTAGCCGACCAGCGCGTTGCCGCGCACGCCGCCGACGCTGGCCAGGTCCTTGATGCGCTCGGCCTGCGCCGGCAACGCCAGCGCCGCGGCCAGCAGCGCCAGCGCGCGCGCGAGGAAGCGGGAACGGTTGCGGTCCATGGCCGGGATCCTCAGTAGGGCGACAGGCGCGAGTTGAAGAAGCGGCCCAGCCAGCCCATGGCGTTGGACTGCGCCAGCGCGCCGCGCCCGCCGTAGACGATGCGCGCCTCGCCGACCTTGCTGGACGGAACGGTGTTGTCGCGGCCGATGTCGGCGGGCCGCACGATGCCCTGGATCTGGACCAGCTCGTCGCCCTGGTTCAGGCGCAGGTTCTTCTGGCCCTGCACCACCAGATTGCCGTTGGGCAGGCGCTGCACCACGGTGACGGTGACGCTGCCCTGCAGGCGGTTGCTCTGCTGGCTCTGGCCCTGGCCGTCGAAGTCGCGCTCGGCGCTGGCCGAGGCCGACAGGATCTCCCGGCCGTTGTAGGTCACCGGCGCGCCGAACAGCTCCGGCGCGGCCAGGCCCAGCTCGCTGTTCTTGGCCACCTGGGTGCTGGCGCTGGTCTGCGCGGTGGTCGACTCCACCAGCTGGATGGTCAGCAGGTCGCCCACGTCGCGCGCCACGCGGTCGGCGTACAGCGACAGGCCCGGCCCGCCCTGGTAGATGGCACCGGGCGTGGCCGGCGCGGGCGCGGCCACCACCGGCACCACCGGGGCCATGGGCGGGTAGGGCCGCACGTCGCCGGCGGCGACGCAGCCGCCGAGCAGCAGCGCGGCCAGCGGGGCGGCCAGGGCGGGGAACGGGGCCAGGCGCTTCATGGCGGGTCTCCGGCGACGCGCGGCGTCAGACGTTGTTGTTGAGGTAGCCGAGCATGGAATCGGTGGTCGAGATGGCCTTGGCGTTCATCTCGTAGGCGCGCTGGGTCTCGATCATGCTCACCAGCTCCTCGACCACGTTGACGTTGCTGCCCTCCAGCGAGCCCTGCACCAGCAGGCCCAGGCCGTTGAGGCCGGGCGTGCCGTTCTGTGCCGGGCCCGAGGCGGTGGTCTCCACGTAGAGGTTCTCGCCGCGCGCCTGCAGGCCGGCCGGGTTGATGAAGTCGGTGAGGGTCAGCGCGCCGACCTCCAGGGTCTGCGCCTCGCCGGCCATCTGCACGGTCACGGTGCCGTCGTTGCCGATGGTCAGCGACTGCGCGCCCTCGGGAATCTGGATGCCGGGCTGCACCGGGTAGCCGCTGCTGGTGACCAGCTCGCCCTGGGCGTTGATCTGGAAGCTGCCGTCGCGCGTGTACGCGGGGCTGCCGTCGGGCAACAGCACCTCGAAGAAGCCGCGGCCGTTGATCATCACGTCCAGCGAGCGCCCGGTCTGCTGCGGGTTGCCCTGCTGGAAGTCCTTGGACGTGGAGACCACGCGCACGCCCGTGCCCAGCTGCAGGCCCGACGGCAGCTGGGTCTGCGCGGAGGTGGAGCCGCCCGGCTGGCGGACCTGCTGGTACAGCAGGTCCTCGAAGTTGGCGCGGTCGCGCTTGAAGCCGGTGGTGTTGGTGTTGGCCAGGTTGTTGGAGACCACCGACATGCGCGTCTGCTGCGCGTCCAGCCCGGTCTTGGCGACCCAGAGTGCCTGATTCATGGCGCGGTACCTCGGAAGGCGGAGTGACGCCGGGATACATGCATGCCGCGTGCCAGAACGGGCCGGCGCCCGGTCCCGCGGCATCGCTCGGGGGGAGCGCGTCTGGCGCCCGGGCCACCGGCTTCGCGCCCGGGGCGGCGCGGGTCCGGGCGGCTTGGGCCATGCCGGCGCTGCACGGGAGATTCGTGGGGCAGGCCACCGCGGGCCTGGAAGGCGGGAAGGCCGGAACGATGCGCGCCGGCGGGAACCGGGTGCGGGCGGCGCCGGCGGATTGACGCCGGCCGGCGTCAGCTGCCCAGGCGCAGCAGGGTGTTGGCCGACTGCGCGTTGTCGTCGCCGCGCTGGATCACCTTGACCTGCATCTCGAACTGGCGCTGCAGCTGGATCATCTGCACCAGTGCGCCGGCGGCGTCGACGTTGCTTTCCTCCAGCGCGCCGGTGGCCAGCACCGCGCCCGGCGCCTGCGCCAGCGGTTGCGCCGGGTCGGCGTTGCGCATCAGCCCGTCCGCGCCGCGCGTCAGCCGCTCCGGCGCGGCCTCGACCACGCGCAGCCGGCCGACCTCGGCCATGGTGTTGGCGGCCTCGCCCAGCGGCACGATGGACACCGTGCCGTCCTGGCCGATCTCCAGCGCCTGGTGCGGGGGCAGGGCGATGGGGTTGCCCTGTTGGTCCAGCACCGGGCGGCCGCCGGCGGTGACCAGCTGGCCGTTGGGTGTGAGCGACAGGTTGCCCGCGCGGGTGTAGGCCTCGCTGCCGTCCGGCGCCTGCACCGCCAGCCAGCGATCGGCGTGCAGCGACAGGTCCAGCGGGTTGCCGGTGACCCGCTGCGCCCCGGCGCGGGCGTCGAAGCCCTGGTCCGCGTGCAGCGCCGCGATGCGCGAGGCATGGCCCGGGCCACGCACGGGAAAGGCCTCGGTGTTGGCCAGCGCCGCCTTGAAGCCGGCGGTGTCGGCGTTGGCCAGGTTGTGCGAGACCGTGCCCTGCGCCTGCAGCGTCGCGCGCGCGCCGGTCATGGCGATGTAGAGGGCTTTATCCATGGCGCGGGTTCCGGGGTGGGTGGCGGCGTGGCGGGTGCCG
>DASRYN010000327.1:0-3359 GCA_035687185.1 Pseudoxanthomonas sp.
CCGCCGCCGCGACCGCCGCCGAGGCGACGCCCACCGCCGTGGTCGGCGTGCGCCTGGCCGACCTGCAGCCGGAGGCATGGATCGCGCGGCTGGAACAGCCGGACCGGGTGATCCTGGACCGCGCCGCCATCCACGCGCAGAACGCACGCATGCGCGCCGAGGACCGCTCCATCCTCGACGTCGCCGCGCTCCCGGACCCGTTGCCGCGGGCCTGGGTGCGCGAGCGGATCGAGGCCCTCTCCGCACCGCCCTCGCGCGCGCTGTACGACGTGCACGGCAAGCCGGTGCCGGCGAAGGCGCTGGCCGCGCTGCAGCGCGCGCTGGCGCTGGATGCGATCCCGGCCACGCAGCCGCTGCGCTACGGCCTGGTGGTGCGCCGCGCCGACCTGCGCACCTTCCCCACCCCGTTGCGCGTGTTCGCCAGCGCGGGGGACACCGACATCGACCGCTTCCAGGAATCGGCGCTGTTCCCCGGCGACGCGGTGGCGGTGCTGCACCGGAGCCGCGACGGCCGCTGGCTGTTCGTGGCCAGCGAGCGCTACACCGCCTGGATCGAGGCCGCGCACGTGGCCGTGGGGCCGCGGGAGACCGTGCTCGGCTACGCCAGCCGCGCGCCGTACGTGGTGGTGACCGGCGCCAGCGTGCGCACCGCGTACACGCCGGAGGAACCGCGCGTGTCCTCGCTGCAGCTGGACATGGGCCTGCGCCTGCCGCTGCGCGCGGACTGGCCGCCGATGCAGGCGGTCAACGGCCAGCACCCCTATGCCTCGCACGTGGTGGACCTGCCGGTGCGTGCGGCCGACGGCACGCTCGAGCTGGTGCCCGCGCTGGTGCCGCGCTCGGCCGACGTGAGCGACGACTACCTGCCCCTGACCCCGGCCAACCTGATCCGCCAGGCGTTCAAGTTCCTCGGCGAGCGCTACGGCTGGGGCCATGCCTACGGCACGCGCGACTGCAGCGGCTTCGTCTCCGAGGTCTACCGCAGCTTCGGCGTGCTGCTGCCGCGCAACACCCGCGACCAGGCGGTGAGCCCGGCGCTGGACCGGGTGGCCCTCGGCGCGGACGACGGCCGCGACCGGCGCCTGGCGGCGGTGCGCGCGCTGCAGCCTGGCGACCTGGTCTACATCCCCGGCCACGTGATGATGGCCATCGGCCATCGCGACGGCACGGCCTACGTGATCCACGACACCAACGGCGGCAGCTGGCGCGGCGCCGACGGCGGCCGCGTGCGCGCCGGCCTCAACGGCGTGTCGGTCACGCCGCTGGAGCCGCTGCTGTTCAACGACACCGACACCTACGTCGACCGCATCACCAGCATCCAGAGGATCCGGGCCCGGACCGCTCCATGAAGATCACCGACATCCAGCTCGGCATGCTGCGCGTGCCGCTGAAGACCCCGTTCAAGACCGCGCTGCGCACCGTGGACACGGTGGAGGACATCGTGGTGCTGGTGCGCACCGACACCGGCCACACCGGCTACGGCGAGGCGCCGGCCACGGCGGTCATCACCGGCGACACCCACGGCTCCATCGCCGAGGCGATCGAACGCTTCATCAAGCCGCGGCTGATCGGCCAGGAGATCGCCAACCTCAACCGCATCTGCGGCCTGGTGCAGGGCGCCCTGGAGCGCAACACCAGCGCCAAGGCGGCGGTGGAGATCGCGGTCTACGACCTGTGGGGCCAGCTCTACGGCGCGCCGCTGTACAAGATGCTCGGCGGCGGCGACCCGGTGATCACCACCGACATCACCATCAGCGTGGACCACATCGACAAGATGGTGGCCGACTCGATCGCCGCGGTCGAGCGCGGCTTCGATTCGCTGAAGATCAAGGTCGGCAAGGACATCGGCCTGGACATCGAGCGGGTCAAGGCCATCCACGCCGCGGTCGAGGGCCGCGCGCTGCTGCGCCTGGACGCCAACCAGGGCTGGACCGCCAAGCAGGCGGTGTACGCCATGCAGGCGCTGGAGGACGCGGGCGTGCTGCTGGAGCTGCTGGAGCAGCCGGTCAAGGCCGCCGACATCGACGGCCTGAAGTACGTCACCGAGCGGGTGCACACCCCGGTGATGGCCGACGAGAGCGTGTTCGGCCCCACCCAGGTGATCGACCTGATCAAGCTGCGTGCGGCCGACATCATCAACATCAAGCTGATGAAGACCGGCGGCATTTCCAATGCGGTGCGCATCGCCGACATCGCCTCGCTGTACGGCGTGCAGTGCATGATCGGCTGCATGATCGAGTCGGCCATCTCGGTGGCCGCGGCGGTGCACCTGGCGGTGGCCAAGGCCGACACCATCACCAAGGTGGACCTGGACGGGCCGTCTCTGGGCCAGTTCAACCCGGTCGAGGGCGGCGTGATCTTCGACGAGTCGGAGATCACCGTGACCGACGCGCCGGGCCTGGGCATCCGCGAGGTCCGCGGCCTGGAGCTGCTGGGGCGTTGAACCGCGCCTTGCCAGGCCGTTCCCGGCAGACGAAGATCGCGCCCATGCCGCCGCTGGTGAAGATCCGATCCGAACGGGACCAGATGTCGGCGATCGAACGCCGCATCGCCGACTTCATCCTCGAGAACACCCACCTGCTGCGCGACTACTCCTCGCAGCAGCTGGCCAGCGCGCTCGGCGTCAGCCAGTCCAGCGTGGTCAAGTTCAGCCAGAAGCTGGGCTTCCGCGGCTATCCCGACCTCAAGTACAGCATCGGCCAGGCGCTGGCGCGCAACGGCGACGCCCCGGCGCAGGCCGCGCCGCCGGACGCCGGCGACGCCTTCACCCGGCTGGAGGAGGGCCTGCGCCGCAGCAAGGCCGCGGCCGAGGAGGAGACGCGGCTGCTCAACCCGCGCGAGCGGATCGAGCGCATCGTCGAGCTGGTGGACGGCGCCGGCAAGGTGTTCGTCTGCGGCCTGGGTGACGACGGCCTGTTCGCGCGCGAGTTCGCCATGCGCCTGTCGCTGCTGGGCGTGCTGACCGTGCACCACGCCGACCCCATCCTGATGATGGCCAACCTCTCGGCGGCGCGTCCGGGGGACGTGCTGCTGCTGTTCTCCGAGTTCGGCCAGCTGCCGCAGCTGTCGCAGCTCAGCCGCCAGTTCCAGGCCTGCGAGGGCAAGGTGGTGTCCATCACCCGGCACACCGCCAATCCGCTGCGCGCCCACGCCGACGCGGCGCTGGTGGTCTCCGCGCACGACCCGCAACCCCACATCGAGCAGCTGCTGTACCGCTGCTCGCTGCAGTACCTGCTGGACTTCCTGTTCGTGCTGCTGTGCCAGGCCAACCCGGAACGGCACCGCCAGCTCGGCGTCAACCTGGAACGCATCCGGCACCTGCTGGAGACCTGACCGCACATGCCCGGCGCCTTCCTCCC
>DASRYN010000328.1:0-3890 GCA_035687185.1 Pseudoxanthomonas sp.
GCCACGTGCCAGCAGCCACATGCCGCGCCGCCGTGTCGCCACGTTCTGTAGGAGCCGGCCTTGCCGGCGACACGGGCGGTGCAACGGCGAGGCGACCGGGCCGTGGAGCGTGGCATGTCGCCCGCAAGACGGGCTCCTACACCGAGCCGACCCTGCGGCATCGCCAGGCGACGGAAGCAGCATCCCGAAAACCGCTCGAGGGCCGTCGTCCCGCCGCCGCCGGACGCTCCGAAAGCCACGCGCCATTCCGGCCCCGCCCGCGGGCCGCTTCCCGCCCGTGGCATTCCGCGCCAGGTCCGGCCTGCCCGTCGCAGCCGGCCTGCCCGCGCCCGGGCGTTCCACCGGCCGGCGCCAGCGTTGCAGCGCCGGAGCCACCGCCTCCGGGCAGGAAACCCCACCGGGGCCTACAATAGCCGCCATGACCGCCTCCACCCCCCGCACCATCCCGCTCCAGGTCGTGGCCGAACCGGCCGCCGCGACGGCGCCGCTGCAGGCCGGGGCCAAGCAGCTGGGCGGCGACAAGATCGCCCGCTCGCCGGTGCAGTTCGCCGAGGCGCCGGTGCTGCGCAAGCCGTCGTGGATCCGCGTGCGCATCCCTTCCGGCAACGCCGTGGCCAACCTCAAGGCCAAGCTGCGCGAGAACCGCCTGGTCACCGTGTGCGAGGAAGCCAGCTGCCCGAACATCCACGAGTGCTTCGGCCACGGCACCGCCACCTTCATGATCCTGGGCGAGGTCTGCACCCGACGCTGCTCGTTCTGCGACGTCGCCCACGGCCGGCCCAGGCCGCCGGACCCGGAAGAGCCGCGCAACCTGGCCAGCACCGTGGCCGACATGGGCCTGCGCTACGTGGTGGTCACCAGCGTCGACCGCGATGACCTGCGCGACGGCGGCGCCCAGCACTTCGTCGACTGCATCGCCGCCATCCGCGCCCGCACCCCGGCCACCCGGATCGAGATCCTGACCCCGGACTTCCGCGGCAAGGGCCGCATGGACCGCGCCCTGGAGATCCTCGCGGCCAGCCCGCCGGACGTGTTCAACCACAACATCGAGACGGTGCCGGACCTGTACCCCAACGTGCGTCCCGGCGCCGACTACCAGTGGTCGCTGACGCTGCTGAAGAAGTTCAAGGCACAGCACCCCTCCATCCCCACCAAGTCCGGGATCATGCTCGGCCTGGGCGAGACCATGGAGCAGGTGCAGGCCACCCTGCGCGACCTGCGCGCGCACGACGTGGACATGGTCACCATCGGCCAGTACCTGCAGCCGACCGCGCACCACCACCCGGTGATGCGCTACTGGACGCCGGAGGAATTCAAGGCGCTGGAGGACTACGGCTACGCGCTGGGCTTCGGCCACGTCGCTTCCGGCCCGATGGTGCGCTCCTCCTACCACGCCGACCGCCAGGCGGCCGGCGCCGGGGTGGCGGCCTGACCGCCGCCGCGCGGCGCGCCATCGTCGCGGGCCGCTCCGGTGCGGCCCGCCGTTCACCTTTCCCTACGCGCCTGCCGCTAGCCTGCGGAGGTACCGCCGCGGCGGACGCGGGCATGCAACTTCCGGCACTGGCCGCCGGTCACAGCCACCGCCCAGCCTGTCGCACACGGCCCCGTCCGGCCCGAGACCCCGAATGAACTC
Organism: Pseudoxanthomonas sp.; assembly: GCA_035687185.1. Taxonomy (GTDB): domain Bacteria; phylum Pseudomonadota; class Gammaproteobacteria; order Xanthomonadales; family Xanthomonadaceae; genus Pseudoxanthomonas. The sequence goes on from DASRYN010000328.1 coordinate 1,634, forward strand.
CAGACTCACCGCCGCCCTGTTCGCCTTCCTGCTGGTCGCCCCGGTCGCGCTGCTCGCGCGCACGGAGGTGCCCGCGCCGGTGGCGATGGCGCCCACCGCCGACCAGTCCACCACCTCGCGGCTGGTCTACGGCCTGCTTTCGGACAGCCGCTACGCCTACCGCCCGCGGCCGGCCGACGACGCCATGTCCGGCGACATCTTCCGCCGCTACCTGGAGGCGCTGGACGGCAACAAGCAGTTCTTCACCGCCGCCGACGTCGAGCGCTTCGGCGCCTACCGCGAGCGCATGGACGACGCGGTGCGCGAGGGCGACCCGAGCCCGGCCTTCGCGATCTTCGCCGTGTACCGCGAGCGGGTGGAGCAGCGCGTGGCCCACGCCCGCCGCCTGCTCAAGCAGGAGTTCGACTTCACCGGCGACGAGCGCTGGGAGTACGACCGCGAGGAGGCGCCGTGGGCGCCGGACGCGGCCGCGCTGGACGAGCTGTGGCGCAAGTCGGTGATGAACGACTGGCTGCGGCTGAAGCTGGCCGGCAAGCAGCCGGCCGAGATCCGCAAGACGCTGGACAAGCGCTACGAGCAGCTCGCCCGCTCGGTCAACGAACTCAAGAGCGAGGACGTGTTCTCGCTGTTCCTCAACGCCTACACCGCGTCCATCGACCCGCACACCGACTACCTCAACCCGCGCAGCGCCGAGAACTTCAACCAGGCCATGTCGCTGTCGCTGGAGGGCATCGGCGCGCAGCTGCAGCGCCAGGACGACGTGGTGGTGATCCGCGAGATCATCCCGGGCGGGCCGGCGGCGCTGGACGGCACGCTCAAGGCCGGCGATCGCATCGTCGGCGTGGGCCAGGGCAAGTCCGGCCCGGTCGAGGACGTGATCGGCTGGCGCATCGACGACGTGGTCGCCAAGATCCGCGGCGCCAAGGGCACGCAGGTGCGCCTGGAGTACATCCCGGCCGAGAACGGCATCGACGGCGAGCACCGCACCGTCACCCTCACCCGCGCTCGCGTGCAGCTGGCCGAGCAGGCCGCCAAGAGCAAGACCTACACCATTCCCGCGCAGGACGGCATGCCCGCGCGCCTGATCGGCGTGATCGAGCTGCCCACCTTCTACCAGGACTTCGAGGGCCGCCGCCGCAACGGCAGCGACTACACCTCCGCCACCCGCGACGTGGCCGACCTGCTGGCCGGGTTCAAGAAGCAGGGCGTGGACGGCGTGGTGCTGGACCTGCGCAACAACGGTGGCGGCTCGCTGGACGAGGCGGTGCAGCTGACCGGCCTGTTCGTGGACCAGGGCCCGGTGGTGCAGGTGCGCGAGTCCGGCGGCCGGGTGACGGTGAACTCCGACCGCAACCCCGGCGTGGCCTGGGACGGGCCGCTGGCGGTGCTGGTCAACCGCGCCTCGGCCTCGGCCTCGGAGATCTTCGCCGGCGCCATGCAGGACTACGGCCGCGCGCTGATCATCGGCGAGACCACCTTCGGCAAGGGCACCGTGCAGAACCTGGTGGACCTGGACCGCTGGCCCGCGGCCGAGGGCCCGCGCTTCGGCCAGGTGAAGCTGACCATCGCGCAGTTCTTCCGCATCGAGGGCGGCAGCACCCAGCACAAGGGCGTGGTGCCCGACATCGCCTATCCGGTGAGCGTGGACGCCAACGAGTTCGGCGAGAGCACCTACGACAACGCCCTGCCGTGGACCCGCATCGCCGCGGTCCCGCACGCGCGCTACGGCAACTTCGCGCCGTTGCTGCCGCGCCTGCAGGCCATGCACGCCCGGCGCATCGCCCAGGACCTGGAGTTCCAGTGGTGGAGCGAGGACGTGGCCCACTACCGCGCCGAGGCTGCCAGGAAGTACCTCTCGCTCAACGAGGCCGAGCGCCGCGCCGAACGCGAGCGCCAGGAGAAGCAGCGCAAGGAGCGGCAGGCCATCCGCAAGGAGCGCGGCCTGGCGCTGGACCCGCTGGCCGAGGAGACCGACGACGGCCTGACCGCCAACGAGCGCGACGTGGTCGAGGACGCCGCGCGCGAGAAGGCCGCGGAGAAGCGCCCGGACCCGCTGCAGCGCGAGTCGGCCGCGATCCTGGCCAATGCCATCGACCTGCTGGAGAAGGACCGCCCGCTCAGCGCGCAGGTGCTGCCCCGCACCGCCTCGGCGGTGCGCTGGGCCGAGTAACCCGACCGGCCGCCACGCCGGGAGCGCCTGCCCGGCGGGTCCGGTCACGGGCGCCGCGCAGCGGGCGGAGACCGCCGGCGAGGCGGG
>DASRYN010000329.1:0-2504 GCA_035687185.1 Pseudoxanthomonas sp.
GGGACGGCTCGTCCGCCGCGTCCAGCAACAGCGGCGTCTCGCCCTGCAGCAGCCGCGCCAGCGCGGCGGCGATGTCCTCCGGCGCCACGTCGTGCTCGGCGGCGTAGCGCTCCACCAGCTCGCGGTACGGCTCCAGGCCGCCGGCCTCCAGCGCACCGGAGATGCGCTCGAAGAAACGCGCCACGCGGCGGTCGTTCACCGCCTCCACCGACGGCAGCCGCATCTCCTCGATCGGCTGCCGGGTGGCGCGCTCGATCGCGCGCAGCATGCCCTTCTCGCGCGGGGTGACGAACAGGATCGCCTCGCCGCTGCGCCCGGCGCGCCCGGTGCGGCCGATGCGGTGGACGTAGCTCTCGGTGTCGTAGGGGATGTCGTAGTTCAGCACGTGGCTGATGCGCTCCACGTCCAGGCCCCGCGCGGCCACGTCGGTGGCCACCAGCACGTCCAGGCGCCCGTCCTTGAGCTGGGCGATGGTGCGCTCGCGCTGCTGCTGCTGCATGTCGCCGTTGATGGCGGCGGCGGCCACGCCGCGCGCCTGCAGCTTCTCGGCCAGCTCCTCGGTGGCGGCCTTGGTGCGCGCGAACACGATCATCGCGTCGAACGGCTCGGCCTCCAGGATGCGGGTGAGCGCGTCGAGCTTGTGCAGGCCGCTGACGAACCAGTAGCGCTGGCGGATGTTGGCCGAGGTGGTGGTCCTGGCCGCGATGGTGACCTCGACCGGGTCGCGCAGGTAGGTCTGGGCGATGCGCCGGATCGGCGGCGGCATGGTGGCGGAGAACAGCGCCACCTGGCGCGTGGGCGGGGTCTTCTGCAGCACGGCCTCGACGTCGTCGATGAAGCCCATGCGCAGCATCTCGTCGGCCTCGTCCAGCACCAGCGTGGACAGGCCGGACAGGTCCAGCGAGCCGCGCTCGAGGTGGTCGATCACCCGGCCCGGGGTGCCGACCACGACGTGCACGCCGCGGCGCAGGGCCTGCAGCTGCGGGTAGTAGCTCTGCCCGCCGTAGATCGGCACCACCTGGAAGCCGGGGATGCGGGCCGCGTAGCGCTGGAAGGCCTCGGCGACCTGGATGGCCAGCTCGCGCGTGGGCGCCAGCACCAGCGCCTGCGGGCGGCCGGGGGGACGCTCCAGGTCCAGCTGGGAGAGGATGGGGAGGGCGAAGGCCGCGGTCTTGCCGGTGCCGGTCTGCGCCGTGCCCAGCACGTCGCGGCCGGACAGCAGCGCGGGAATGGTCGCGGCCTGGATCGGCGACGGCGATTCGTAGCCGACCCCGGCCAGCGCCGCCTGCACCGGCCCGGACAGGCCCAGCTCCGAGAACGGCGGCGGGGAAGGTGCGTCGGGGGAGGACATGGGCGGGCACCGCGGCGGTATGGCCGCGTATTGTGCGCCCTGCGGGCGTGAAAATCCCTTGGACGCCGCCGCGGGCCGCGGCGCGCCGTTCAGCCGTCCAGCGCGCGCCAGCCCTCGAACACGGTCTCGCGGGCGATCCTGCCCCCGCGCATGTGGAACACGTGCAGCAGGCGCAGCTCCGCCCGGCTGCCCACCGGCACCGGCGCGTTGACCATGCCGTCGCCCACCAGGCGCAGGCGGACGATGCACTCGTCCACCACCCGCTCGGCAGTGGCGAAGCGGTCCAGCGGCTGGATCTCGACCTCGGCCATGGACGCGAACATGCGCACGTAGTTGTCGCGGATGGCCTCGTGCGAGTCGAACCGCAGGCCGCGGCCCGGCACCTCCAGCACCGCGTCCTCGGTGTACAGGGCCAGCACGCCGTCCGGGTCGCTGGCCTCCTCGCGCATGTGGCGGTCCACCACCGCCAGGTTCCGGGCCAGCAGGCCTTCGGCGGTCTCGGGCGGGTTTTCCTGCAGGATGGTCATGGCATTCACCTCGGGCAATTGGTCAGTAAGGCTGACCATAATAGACAGCAAATCTGACCATGTGCCAATCTGCCGGCATGCCCCCCTCCTATCCCGAACGCCAGCGGACCCTGGGCAGCCTGTTGCGCCAGCCCTACCGCGCCCTCCAGGACCGCACCTACGCCGCGCTGGCGCAGCGCGGCTTCGACGACCTCCGCGCCGCGCACAGCGCGGTGTTCCGCCACATCCGGCCGGAAGGCTCGCGCGTGACCGAGCTGGCGGCCCAGGCCGGCATGACCAAGCAGAGCATGAGCTACCTGGTCGACGCGCTGGTGCGCGGCGGCTACCTGCACATCGTGCCGGACCCGGCCGACGGTCGCGCCAAGCTGGCGCGACTGACCCTGCGCGGCGAACAGGCCATGGCGGCCCTGATCGAGCTCAGCCTGGAATGGGAGCGCCGCCTCGCGCGGCGGCTGGGCGCGGCCAAGGTGGCCCAGCTGCGCGAGCTGCTGGAGGAAACCATCGCCGCGGTGGAGCGCGACGGGGCCGCGTGAGCGCGGCGCCGGCCGTGCCGGGGTCCGACGCCACCGGCCGGTGCGGATGCCGATCGTGCCCTCCGCCCTCCCCGCGGCCGCCTCAGCCCTCGG
>DASRYN010000330.1:0-5085 GCA_035687185.1 Pseudoxanthomonas sp.
GATCTGAGCGCGGCCCGACGGGGCGCCCGGCCGCCGGTGCTAGCATCGGCCCCAGGTCGCCCCGACGGAGGCTCCATGCGCGCGCTGTCTTCGCTCCTGCTGCTGTGCCTGGCGATGCCGGCCGCGGCCGCCCTGGCCGACGAACCGGTGGCGTCGGTGCCGGAACTGGACCTGTCGCGCTACGCCGGCCAGTGGTACGAGATCGCACACCTGCCGGTCTCGTTCCAGCGCAAGTGCGCCGGCGACATCACCGCCCACTACACGCTGCGCAGCGACGGCTCCATCGGCGTGCGCAACGCCTGCCGCACCCACGGCGGCGAGCTGGCCGCCGCCGAGGGCGTGGGCCGGCCGGTGCCGGGCCATCCCGGCCGACTGCAGGTGCGTTTCGCGCCGGACTGGCTGTCGTGGCTGCCGATGGTGTGGGCCGACTACTGGGTCATCGCCCTGGACCCGGGCTACCAGTGGGCGGTGGTGGGCGATCCGGACCGCGAGTACCTCTGGATCCTGTCGCGCGAACCGTCGATGGAGCGCGCGCTGTTCGACCGGCTGCGCGCCCAGGCCACCGCCATGGGCTACGACCTGGCGCCGCTGGTGGTCGCCGCGCCGCTGCGCGAGCCGCCCGCCGCGCCGTAGTATCCTGCCGCCACACCCGATACGGAGGCGGCATGAAGCGGTTCCTGCACACCTTCGCCCTGCTGGCGCTGCTCGCGGCGCTGGCCGCCCTCGCGGGCTGCAACGGCAACACCCGGCGCGTGTCGCCCCCCGCGGCCGCGATCCAGCAGCTCACCGTCCAGGCCGATGGCAGCTGGACGGTGGACCTGCGCCTGCACAACTACAGCAGCGTGCCCATGCGCTTCGAGCAGGTGCGGCTGGAGGTGAGCGTGGACGAGCACGTGGCCGGGACCCTGCAGGCCACGCCCGGCCTGTCCATCGGGCCGACCTCGGCCGACGTGGTCAAGGCCACGCTGCGCCCGCAGCCGATGGCGCGCATGGCGGCGGCCGATGCGCTCGCAGGCAGGCGCTCGCTCTCCTACCGGCTCGAGGGCACCGTCTCGGCCACGCCCGAGGAGGCCAGCAAGCCGCGCGAGTTCGAGATCGACGACCGCAGCTCGCTCAATCCCGCGCCCGGTCTGGACGGCGTGCTGCGCTGAGCGCCGTACACAAACCGTCACCAATCGGGTATAAGCTCGATTCCCGATGGAGACGGACACAGCGACGCTAGGTCTGATCTGCGCCGGAGCCGACGCACCGGCGGCGACCCCGCCTCCGGTGCGCGCCTTCGCACCGGCGCTGCGCGTCCTTTCCCTCGACGCCCACGGCCGGGCGATGGACTGGATCCACTGGCAGGACGCGACCTGCCTCTACGCCCGCGACGCCGTGGCCTGGACCCTGGGCGAACCCTGCCTGCGCGTGCACGGCGGCACCTGCCGCCTGACCGGCAGCCGCAGCGTGATCGAACTGCACCCCATCGTCGCCACCCGCGGCCAGGCGAGCGCCCGCGCCCTGGACCCGACGCCGGCGCTGACCAACGCCGCGCTGTTCGCGCGCGACGCCCACCTGTGCCTGTACTGCGGGCGCCAGTTCACCCGCCCGCACCTGACCCGCGACCACGTCCTGCCCCTGTCCCGGGGCGGCCGCGACGTGTGGGAAAACGTGGTCACCGCCTGCTTCCACTGCAACTCGCGCAAGGGCAACCGCACCCCGCAGCAGGCGCACATGCCGCTGCTGGCCGTGCCCTACCGGCCGAGCTGGATCGAGCACCTGATCCTCTCCAACCGCAACATCCTCGCCGACCAGATGGCCTTCCTGAAGGCGCAACTGCCCAAGCGCTCCAAGCTGTCGCCATAGCCTTCCCCCGCCAGGCCCCGCAACCCGGGCGCCGCGGCGACCGCGCGCCACCCGCTCGGGTGCGTCGCAGGTGCCCGATTCCATCCCACGACCACGCCGCCGCCCGCCGCTCGCCGCCTGAACGGCCTTGCTTGCCCCTGCACGCCCCCGGGGAGGAAAATGGCCACCCGTACCGCGTCCCAGCCGATGAGCATCGATTCCGCCCGCTACCCGCGCCTCGCGCGCATCGACTCGCCCGCCGACCTGCGCCAGTTCGACGAGGCCGAGCTGCCGGCGGTCGCGGAGGAGCTGCGCGCCTACCTGATCGAGTCGGTCGGCCGCAGCGGCGGCCATTTCGGCGCCGGCCTGGGCGTGGTCGAGCTGACCGTGGCCCTGCACTACCTGTACGACACCCCCGTCGACCAGCTGGTCTGGGACGTCGGCCACCAGACCTACCCCCACAAGATCCTCACCGGCCGCCGCGACCGCATCCACACGGTCAAGCAGAAGGACGGCGTGGCCCCCTTCCCCAAGCGCGAGGAAAGCGAGTACGACACCTTCGGCGTCGGCCACTCATCCACTTCCATCTCCGCCGCGCTGGGCATGGCCGTGGCGCTGCGCCACGCCGGCGACCCGCGCAAGGTCGTGGCGGTGATCGGCGACGGCGCGATGACCGCCGGCATGGCCTACGAGGCCCTGAACCACGCCGGCGGCATGGACCCGGAACCGGACCTGCTGGTCATCCTCAACGACAACCGGATGTCGATCTCCGAGAACGTCGGCGGCCTGACCAAGATGCTCGGCCGGCTGTCCGGCAGCCGCACCCTCAACAAGCTGCGCGAAGGCGGCAAGAAGCTGCTGGGCGACAAGAACAAGCCGCCGGCGCGTTTCGTGCGCCGCTGGGAAGAGCACTGGAAGGGCATGTTCGTGCCCTCCACCCTGTTCGAGGAGATGGGCTTCCACTACACCGGCCCCATCGACGGCCACGACCTGCCGGCGCTGGTGGGCGCGCTCAAGACGCTCAAGACGCTCAAGGGCCCGCAGCTGCTGCACGTCATCACCACCAAGGGCAAGGGCTACGAGCTGGCCGAAGGCGACCAGATCGGCTACCACGCCGTGGGCCCCTTCGACCCGGCGCGCGGCGTGGTGGCCAAGGCCGGCGCCAGGAAGCCCACCTACACCGACGTCTTCGGCGACTGGCTGTGCGACATGGCCGCCGCCGAGCCGCGCCTGCTGGGCATCACCCCGGCCATGCGCGAGGGCTCGGGCCTGGTGCGCTTCTCCAGGGAATATCCCGACCGCTACTTCGACGTGGCCATCGCCGAGCAGCACGCGGTGACCCTGGCCGCCGGCATGGCCACCCAGGGCGCCAAGCCGGTGGTGGCGATCTACTCCACCTTCCTGCAGCGCGGCTACGACCAGCTGGTGCACGACGTGGCCACGCAGAAGCTGGACGTGCTGTTCGCCATCGACCGCGGCGGGGTGGTGGGCCCGGACGGCGCGACCCACGCCGGCAACCTGGACCTGAGCTACCTGCGCTGCGTACCGAACATGGTGGTGATGGCGCCGGCCGACGAGGACGAGTGCCGCAGGATGCTGACCACCGGCCTGCGCCATGCGGGCCCGGCCGCGGTGCGCTACCCGCGCGGCACCGGCCCCGGCGTGGCCGTCGACCCGGCGCTGGACCCGCTGCCGCTGGGCAAGGCGCAGCTGCGGCGCAGCGGCAGCCGCATCGCCCTGCTCGCCTTCGGCGCCACCGTGGCCGCGGCCGAACAGGTGGGCGCCGAGCTGGGCCTGACCGTGGTGAACATGCGCTTCGTCAAGCCGCTGGACCGCGCGCTGGTGCTGGAACTGGCGCGCAGCCACGAGGGTTTCGCCACGGTCGAGGACAACGTCGTGGCCGGCGGCGCCGGCTCCGGCGTGGCCGAGCTGCTGCATGCCGAAGGCGTGCTGCTGCCCGTGCTGCAACTGGGTCTGCCGGACGCCTTCCAGCACCACGCCAGCCGCGAGGACCTGCTGGCCGAGGCCGGCATCGACGCCGCCGGCATCCGCGCCGCGGTGCTCGCCCGCTGGCCGCAGCTGCTGGCCGCCACGTCGCCGGCGCGCACCGTCGCCGGCTGAGGCCCGCAGGCCTCGACACCCGATTCACGGGCCCGGTCGCAAGATCCGGGCCATGAAGACACGCAACGAAATCGACGCCGAACTGGCGCGCCTGGAGAAGCACCTGCCGGGACTGGTCCAGCAGTACGTGCCCGAACAGGCGCTGGACACCTTCGCCCGCGAAGCCCGCACGCTCACCGCCGACCCGCCGCCCGAGCACGAGGCCTACATCCACCGCCGCATCAACTGCATGCTGGCGTCGGCAGGCCTGACCGCCGGCGAGGCCGAAGGCGAACCCTGCCCCCGCGGCGACTGAGCAAGTGGCGACCGGCTACCGCCGGTCCTCGCCCGCCCGAACGCGCGTTCCGCCCCGCCGCAGCCCGTCGGGGCGGCGTTCGCACCTGCATGGGCCAGGTCGCGACCTCCGATGTGGCCTGCCCGCGGCCGCGCAGGACCCGCACCACGCCCGCCGACAAGCTGCCGTTGGACCGTGGAGCCAAGCTGCAGGCGCGCGATGACGCGTCGGGAACGGGAAAAGAAAAGCGGCCTGCGCGCATCGCTCGCAGGCCGCCGGTTCTTGCCGAAGATGGTCGGGGTAGCCGGATTCGAACCGACGACCACCAGTCCCCCAGACTGGTGCGCTACCAGGCTGCGCTATACCCCGAGGTAGCTTTCCCGCCGAGGCGGGCCGGCGATTATACCGGTTCCGGCCGGTCTGCGGCGAGGGCCGCGAAGCGCGGCTTCAGCGCCGCAGCAGCTGCAGCACTTCCTCCAGCTCCATGCGCACCTGGCGCACGATCTGGGTGCTGAGCGCCGATTCCTGGCGGGCGCCCTCGCCTTCCAGGCGCAGGCGCGCGCCGCCGATGGTGTAGCCCTGCTCGTAGAGCAGGCCGCGGATCTGGCGCACCATCAGCACGTCGTGGCGCTGGTAGTAGCGGCGGTTGCCGCGGCGCTTGACCGGGCTGAGGCTGGGGAACTCGGTCTCCCAGTAGCGCAGCACGTGCGGCTTGACGTCGCACAGCTCGCTGACCTCACCGATGGTGAAGTAGCGCTTGGCCGGAATCGGCGGAAGTTCGCGGTTACTGCCCGGATCCAGCATATGCCTCCACCCGCTCCTTGAGCTTCTGGCCCGGACGGAAGGTGACCACCGTGCGGGCG
>DASRYN010000331.1:0-2238 GCA_035687185.1 Pseudoxanthomonas sp.
CCAGCACATCCACCTGCAGGGGCACGCCGAGCACGCGCCGCACCTCGGCCAGCGCGGTGGGGTCCCCGCGCAGCTGCTGCTCGCGCAGGTAGCCGTAGCGGGCCGCGGTGTGGCGCTGCGCGTCGGCGGCGTCGCGGACGATGGTCGGGCGCAGGAACACCATCAGGTTGGTCTTGCTGCGGCTGCGCGACCTGCTGCGGAACAGCGCGCCCAGCGCCGGGATGTCGCCGAGCACCGGGATCTTCTCGGTGCGCGCCTCGTCGCTCTGGTCCAGCAGGCCGCCCAGGGCGACGATGGCGCCGTCGTCGACCACCACGTTGGTCTCCACCTCGCGCTTGTTGAGCACCAGCTCGTCGCTGGTGGTGCTGACGGTGCCGTTGACCGAGGACACCTCCTGCTTGATCGACAGGGTGATGCCGCCGCCGCTGTTGATCTGCGGCCGCACCGTGAGCTGGATGCCCACGTCCTGGCGGTCGATGGTGCGGAACGGGTTGTCGTTGTTGGTGCTCAGCACCTCGCCGGTGGTGACCGGGACCTCCTGGCCGACCATGATCCGCGCCTCCTCGTTGTCGAGGGTGAGGATCGAGGGCGTGGACAGTAGGCTGGAGCCGGTGTCGCTCTTGACCGCGTTGATGATCAGGCCGAACAGGCGGTCGTCGCTGCGGTCGGCCAGGCCGACCAGGCCGCCGCTCAGGCCGAGCAGCGCCTGCGCCGCGGCGCGGCGGGCCAGATCGGCCGCCTCGCTCTCCGAATCGCCGGCGAGCGCGCCGCCGGCCAGCGCGGCCATGCCCGGCCCTGCATTGGAGAACTGGGTCAGGCCGATGGGCACGCGTCCGTCGCGGCCGGCCAGCAGCAGCTGCGCGCCGAGCTTGCGCGCGGCCTCGTCGGAGATCTCCACCACCAGCGCCTCGACCAGCACCTGCTCGCGGCGCACGTCCAGCTGGCGGATCACGTCCAGCAGCACGCGCTGGGTGTCCGGGTCCGCGTGCACGATCAGCGAATTGGCGCCGGGGTAGCGCACGATCACCGGGCGCTTGCCGCTGGCCGGGGCGATGATCTGGGTGCTGGCCGCGTCGGTGGCGGCCCCGGCCGGGGCCGACGGGATGCGCGCCGTGTCGGCGCCGGACGCGGCGGCCACCGGGTCCGGGGCCTGGCCGATCAGCTGCTGCAGCACCGGCAGCAGCTGTTCGGCGCTGGCGTGCTGCAGACGGACCACGGCCACGTCGCCGCTGCGCTCGGCGCGGGCGTCCAGTTCCATCGCCAGTTGCGCGGCGCGCTGCACCAGCGCCGGGTTGCCGCGCAGCAGCAGCGAGTTGCTGCTCTCCACCGGCACCACGGACAGCGGCGCGGCCGCGCTGCGGTCGGTGGTGCCGCCGTAGAGCCCGGCCAGGGTAGCGGCCAGCTCGCGCGCCGAGGTGTTGCGCAGGGCGACGGTGTCGATGCTGGCGCTGTCGCGGTCGATACGCTCGACCAGGCCGAAGATGCGCTGCAGGTTGTCCGCGTAGTCGGCCACCAGCAACTGGTTGCCCTGCGGCAGCGCGACCACCACGCCGCCCCGGCCCACCAGCGGCTTGAGCGTCTCGGCCGCGGCGCGTGCGTCGATGCGCTGCAGCGGGAACACGCGCGTGGCGAAGCCCAGCGGCGTACCGGGCTGCTGCGCGGCGGTGTCGTCCGGCACCACGCGGTAGGTGGCCGGGCCCGCGGGCACGGCGATCAGCCCGTTGCCGCGCAGCACCGCCAGCAGCACGCCCATCAGGTCCTCGTTGGACATGGCGTCGCCGCGGGTGACGGTGACCGTGCCCTGCACGCGCGGATCGACGATGAAGGTGGTGCCGGTGGCGCGCGCCACGTCCTGGATGAACGCGGACAGCTCCACGTTCTGCATGCGCAGCGCCGGCGCGGACGCGGCCTGGGCCGGCGCCGGCGGCACCGGGAAGACGAGTGCGCCCGCGGCGATCAGCAGCAGGGCGGCGGGGCGTGGGGTCATGGGGAGCCGGTTCCGAGGGTGACGGTCCGCACCTGGCCATCGCGTCGGTAGGCGATGACGGCGCGCGGGTTGGACTTGAGCTGTTCGGCCACTTCCGGCAGGTGCTCCGGATCGAGCGCCTGGCCGTTGACGCTGAGCAGCACGTCGCCGGGCTGCAGGCCGGCGGCGCGCAGCAGCGCGGCGTCGCCGCGGGGCATCAGCGTGTAGCCGGCCACGCGGCCGGCCTCCTGGTAGGTGCGCAGCCCGGCCTC
>DASRYN010000332.1:0-16569 GCA_035687185.1 Pseudoxanthomonas sp.
CCGCCATGCCGGCCCGTCCGGCAGGAGCCGCCATGCGCATCGACGTGGTCAGCCTGTTTCCCGAGTCCGTAGAGCAGTGCGCCGCCTTCGGCGTGGTCGGCCGCGCGCGCGAGCGCGGGCTGCTGTCGCTGCACGGCTGGAACCCGCGCGACCACGCCGAGGGCAACTACCGCAAGGTGGACGACCGCACCTTCGGCGGCGGACCGGGCATGGTGATGCTGGTCGAGCCGCTGCGCCGCTGCCTGGCGGCGATGCGCGAGGCCGACCCGGCGCCGGCCCACGTGGTCTACCTCAGCCCCCAGGGGCGGCGGCTGGACCAGGCCAAGGTCCGCGAGCTGGCCGCCCGGCCGCGGCTGGCGCTGCTGTGCGGCCGCTACGAGGGCGTGGACGAGCGCCTGGTGCAGGCGGAGGTCGACGAGGAGGTCTCCATCGGCGACTACGTGCTGTCCGGCGGCGAGCTGGCCGCGGCGGTGGTGGTAGACGCGGTGGCGCGGCTGCAGGAGGGCGCGCTGAACGACGCCGGCTCGGCCGCCCAGGACAGCTTCGAGGACGGCCTGCTGGACTGCCCGCACTACAGCCACCCGGTGGAGCACGCCTACGGCACCGTGCCGGCCGTGCTGCGTTCGGGCAACCACGCGGCCATCGCCCGCTGGCGCCGGCAGCAGGCCCTGGGCCGCACCTGGGAGCGGCGGCCGGACCTGCTCGCCGCCCGCACCCTGTCCCCGGAGGACGCCGCGCTGCTCGACGCCTACCTGCGGGAGCGGGGCCGGACCGGCGGGGAAGGGGGCGGCTAGCCTTTTGTCGCCGGGACCGGCTACAATGCCGGATTCCTGCGGGCGGTCCGCCCTGCCAGGCCCACAACAACAACACGCGCAGCGCAATCCGGCGACTGCGTCAGCCCGAGTTGTCGAGACGACACGCCCACCCGAACAGAGAGTCGGTCACCATGAGCAAGCTGAACAAGTCCATCGTCGCGGAGTTCGAGTCCGCCCAGATCAACCGCGAACTGCCGAAGTTCAGCCAGGGCGACACCGTCGTGGTGAACGTCAAGGTGAAGGAAGGCAACCGCGAGCGCGTGCAGGCCTACGAAGGCGTGGTCATCGCGATCAAGAGCGCGGGCCTGAACTCCTCGTTCACGGTGCGCAAGATCTCCCACGGCTATGGCGTGGAGCGCGTGTTCCAGACCTACAGCCCGACCATCGACTCGGTCGAGGTCAAGCGCCGCGGCAAGGTCCGCGCCGGCAAGCTGTACTACCTGCGTGGCCTGGAAGGCAAGGCCGCCCGCATCAAGGAAGACCTGGCCGCGGTGGCCAAGGCCAAGGCCGAGAAGGCCGCCGGCTGATCCACGCAGCCCGTCGTCCGCAGCGGCCGCCTCCGGGCGGCCGCTTGCGTTTTGGCGGACCGGGTGGCGCCCAGCCGCATCGCCCGTGCCGGCCGGGCGGATCGTGCCCGGCGGCGGTTTGCGGCAAACTGGGCCCGTTTCCCGCGGAGCGCGAAGATGGGAATCCAAGCAAGCCGGCGATGCTGGCGCTGGCGGCCGCGAAGCGGCCACGCGTTCGGTCAGGGTGCCGCTGCCCCGCCTCCCGCGCGATTGAACCGACCCACGTTCCAAGGAGCGAGAATCCGATGAGGCGTTTCCTCTGCATTGCGGCGCTGGCGTACGTACTGGCCGGCTGCGCCGGCGACCCTGCGCGCCTGGGCGATGCCCAGGTACGGCCGGCCGACCGTCCCGAATGCCTGGTCTCGTCCTCGACCGAGGGCCTGCCGCGCGGACAGGCTTCCGGCGCCAGCCACGAGCGCTGCCACCCGGGGGACCGCCTGGAGTGGTCCTCCGAGCGCCGCGACACCATCAAGCCCGACTTCCGCGTACGCGGCGATGACTGAAGCGGTGACCGGCGTCCGCCTGGACGTGTGGCTGTGGGCGGCGCGGTTCTTCAGGACCCGTGCCCTGGCCAAGGACGCGATCGCCAACGGCCGGGTGGAGGTCAACGGCCAGCGCGCCAAGCCCGCGCGGGCGGTGCACGCGGGCGACGCCCTGGTCGTGCAGCGCGGCGAGGAGCGCTTCGAGGTGAAGGTGCTGGGACTGTCCGACCAGCGTGGCCCGGCCGCCGCGGCCCAGGCCCTGTATGCGGAAAGCGAGGACTCGCGCCGTGCGCGCGAAGAGGCGCGGGCGCGTCGCGCGGCCGAGCGCAGCGGCTACCGGCCGCCGGAGCACAAGCCGGACAAGCGCGCCCGGCGCCTGATCCAGGCGCTGGGCGACATCGACGCGTTCTGATCGGTGCGGGGAGGGCGTGCGTTTCGCGCGCCCGCGGCTCAGCGGCCGCCGAACAGGCCTGCGCCCAGCTTCAGCAGGTCGCCGGCGTCGAGCCGGCCGTCGCCGTCCTGGTCGAGCAGCGCGTCGAGCACGCCGCCGCCGGGCTGCTGCCGTACCTGCGCGCGTTCCTGCCCGAGCAGCTGGCCCAGGCCGCCGGCATCCAGCCCCTGGCGCGCGCTGCGGTTGGCCAGGAACGACATCACGATCGGCGCCAGCATGGCCAGCAGCTGCATGGCCTGGCCGCTGCCCAGGCCGGTGGCCTGGCCCAGCCCCTGCGCCGCGCGCGCCTGGCCGGCGCCGAAGACGTGGCCGAGGATGCCAGCGCCGTCGGCCTGGCGGGCGCCGGTGCCGCCGAGCACTGCGCCCAGCACGCTGCCCAGGTCCACGCCGGCGTGGTCGCGCTGCAGCGCGCCGAACAGTGCCTGCGCCCCTTGCGGCTGCGCACTGTTGCGCCCCAGCGCGCCGAGCAGCAGGGGCAGGGCGGCGGCCACCGCGCCGCCGGTCTGCGCCGGGTCGGTGCCCAGTTGCCGGGAAAGTTGCTGCATCGGTGCGCCCTGCAGCTGGGCCAGCAGTTCCTGGGTCAGCATCGGCTGGTTCATCGCGCTTCTCCTTGCGGTCGGTAGCCGGACGATACGCCGTTCCCGGCCGCCGCGCCTGTTGCGCCGCACCGGCGACCCCGCCGGAAGGCCGGGGCCGCCTTGCGGCGGCCCCGGTCCGGTCCCGGCATCGCCGGTACGGTGTTACTGCAGGTCGAAGCGGTCCAGGGTCATCACCTTGGTCCACGCGGCGACGAAGTCCCCGACGAACTTCTCCCGGCCGTCGGACGAGGCGTAGACCTCGGCCAGCGCACGCAGGACCGCGTTGGAGCCGAACACCAGGTCCACGCGCGTGCCGGTCCACTTCACCGCGCCGGTCTTGCGGTCGCGGCCCTCGAACAGCTCGTTCGTCCCGGACGCCGGCTTCCACTCGGTGGCCATGTCCAGCAGGTTGACGAAGAAGTCCGTACTCAGCACGCCCGGGCTGTCGGTGAACACGCCGTGGCTGCCGCCGTCCCAGTTGGCGCCCAGCACGCGCAGGCCGCCGACCAGCGCGGTCATCTCCGGTGCGGTGAGGGTCAGCAGCTGGGCCTTGTCCACCAGCAGGTGCTCGGCCGGCACCACCGAGCGCGCCTTGAGGTAGTTGCGGAAGCCGTCGGCGAAAGGCTCGAGGTAGTCGAAGGACTCGACGTCGGTCTGCTCCTGCGAGGCATCGACGCGACCGGGCACGAACGGCACCTCGACGCCGAACCCCGCGGCCTTGGCCGCCTGCTCGATGCCCACGCCGCCGGCCAGCACGATGATGTCGGCCAGCGACAGCTTGCCCGAAGCCTTCTGGATCTCCTCCAGCTTCGGCAGCACCTGCACCGCGCGCTGGTTGACCTGCCAGCCGTTCTGCGGGGCCAGGCGCAGTCGCGCACCGTTGGCGCCGCCGCGCTTGTCGCCGCCGCGGAAGGTCGAAGCCGAGGCCCAGGCGACGGACACCAGGTCGCCCACGCTCAGGCCCGCGGCGGCGATCTTCGCCTTGGCGTCGGCGATGTCAGCCGCGGTCGGGCTGTGCACCGGCCTGGGCAGCGGGTCCTGCCAGATCAGGTCCTCCGCCGGGACTTCCGGGCCCATGTAGCGCGCCTTCGGCCCCATGTCGCGGTGGGTCAGCTTGAACCAGGCGCGGGCGTAGGCCTCGGCGAACGCCTGCGGGTCGTCGCGGAAGCGGCGGGAGATCTTCTCGTACGCCGGGTCGAAGCGCAGCGACAGGTCGGTGGTCAGCATCGTCGGCTTGCGCTTGGGCGAATCCGGCGTGGGGCCGGGGATGACCGCCTCGGCGTTCGTGGCCTGCCACTGGTGGGCACCGGCCGGCGACCTGGTCAGTTCCCACTCGAAGTCGAAGAGGTGCTTGAAGAAGTCGTTGCTCCACTGTGCGGGCGTGCGCGTCCAGGTCACTTCCAGTCCGGAGGTGATGGCGTCGGCGGCCTTGCCGCTGCCGAAGCTGCTGGCCCAGCCGAAGCCCTGGTGCTCGAGTTCCGCCGCTTCCGGGTCCGCGCCGACGTTGTCGGCCGGGCCGGCGCCGTGGGTCTTGCCGATGGTGTGGCCGCCGGCGATCAGCGCCACGGTCTCCTCGTCGTTCATGCCCATGCGGCCGAAGGTCTCGCGGATGTCGTGCGCGGCCGCCACCGGGTCGGGGTTGCCGTCGGGCCCTTCGGGGTTGACGTAGATCAGGCCCATCTGCACCGCCGCCAGCGGGTTCTCCAGGTTGCGGGTGTGCACGTCGCCGTCGGCGGGCTCGTCGGTCACCAGCACGGCCTCGTCCTGGCCCTTGTCCACGCCGGGCGAGCCGCGGGCGTAGCGCTCGTCGCCGGCCAGCCAGGTGGTCTCGCGGCCCCAGTACACGTCCTGGTCGGGCTCCCAGGTGTCCTCGCGGCCGGCAGCGAAGCCGAAGGTGCGGAAGCCGGTGGACTCCAGCGCCACGTTGCCGGCCAGGATCATCAGGTCGGCCCAGGAGATCTTCTGCCCGTACTTCTGCTTGACCGGCCACAGCAGGCGGCGGGCCTTGTCCAGGTTCACGTTGTCCGGCCAGGAGTTCAGCGGGGCGAAGCGCTGCTGGCCGCGCCCGCCGCCGCCCCGGCCGTCGCCGCTGCGGTAGGTGCCGGCGCTGTGCCAGGCCATGCGGATCATCAGGCCGGCGTAGTTGCCGAAGTCCGCCGGCCACCACTCCTGGGAGTTGGTCATCACCTCCAGCAGGTCCTTCTTCAGCGCGGCGTAGTCGAGCTTCCGGAACTCCTCGCGGTAGTTGAAGGCCCTGCCCAGCGGATTGGACTTCTCCGAGTGCTGGCTGAGCAGGTCCAGCCGCAGCTGGTTCGGCCACCAGTCCTTGTTGGTGGTGCCGCCACCGGCGGTGGCGTGGAAGGGGCATTTGGCTTCGGCTGACATGTGCGGCTGGCTCCTTGCGGGTGGTGTGAACGCGCCCTTCACCCTATGCCGGCACCGGCAAGAGGTGAAATCGAATGATCCGAAGAAATCGATACGCGGCAGCTATGGGGAGCGATAGACCGGGAGGCACGCCATGCGCGCGCGTCGCGTTCCGGCCACCCCGGTTCGCCATGGCCGCAGTCCCTTGCCCGCGCCCGGCGGCGCGGTTTGGCCGATGGTAGCGCGCGCGCTGCCACGGGGCGCGTGCGACCGCTGGCGCGCCGGTGCGGCCCACGTATGCTGTCGGGCTCGCCATCCACCGGCCACCGATGACCGCGCGCGCCGCCCGCCTGCTGCACCTGCTCGACGAACTGCGACGGCGCCGCAAGCCGGTGCGCGGCGCGCAACTGGCCGAGCGGCTGGGCGTCAGCCTGCGCACCCTGTACCGCGACATCGAGGCGCTGCGCGGGCAGGGCGCCGACATCGCCGGCGACCCCGGCGTGGGCTACCGCCTGCGCGGCGGTTTCCTGCTGCCGCCGATGATGTTCCAGGCCGAGGAGCTGGAAGCGATGGTGCTGGGCGCGCGCTGGGTGGCCGCGCACGCCGACCCGGCCCTGGCGGCTGCCGCGAACCAGGCGCTGGACCGCATCGTCGGCATCCTGCCCGAGGCCCTGCGGTTGCAGGTGGAGACCAGCGGGCTGTTCGCGCCGGACCTCCAGCCGGCCAGGCCGGAGCCGTGGCTGCCGGCGCTGCGCCAGGCGATCCGCGACGAACACGCGGTCCGCATCCGCTACGCCGATGCCGGGGGCCGTTGCAGCGAGCGCGTGGTCTGGCCCTTCGCCATGGCCTTCCTCGCCAACGTGCGCCTGCTCGCGGCCTGGTGCGAACTGCGCGGCGACTTCCGCCATTTCCGCGCCGACCGGGTGCTGGCGCTGGAGAATACCGGCGCGCGCTATCCCGACCGCCGCCATCGCCTGCTGCGGCGCTGGAGCGCGCAGGGGAAGGGACGCGCGGCCGCGGACTGCTGACACCGGCTGGCAGCAGCCCCCGCATAGACTGCCGGTTCCCTGGAACGGAACCCGCGCATGAGCGACAAGCTGACCTTCTACACCCATCCCTTCTCCCGTGGCCGCGTCGCGCGGTGGATGCTGGAGGAAACCGGCCTGCCCTACGACACCGTGATCCTGGACTATGGCACCACGATGAAGGCGCCCGAGTACCTGGCGATCAACCCTATGGGCAAGGTCCCGGCGCTCAGGCACGGCGATACCGTGGTCACCGAGAACGCGGCGATCTGCCTGTACCTGGCCGACCTGGCCGTGGACAGGCGGCTGGCGCCGCCGCCGGGCTCGAAGGAACGCGGCAGCTACTACCGCTGGATCAGCTTCATGGGGCCGCTGGAGCAGCTGATGATGGCCAAGTCCACCGGCAAGCTCGCCGAGCCGGGGACCGCCGGCTACGGCACCGAGGCCGACCTCGTCGGCACGCTCGAGTGGGCCATCGGCGAGCGCGAGCACCTGGTCGGCGACCGCTTCACCGCGGCCGACCTGCTGGTGTCGGCCTACGTGGGCTGGTACCTGCAGTTCAAGCTGCTGGAGCCGCGCCAGGCCTTTGTGCGCTACGTGGAGCTCCACCGGCAGCGGCCGGCGGCGCAGCGCGCCAACGCCATCGACGACGAACTGGTGCCCAGGCACCCGATGCCGGGCCGCTGAGGCCGTGCCGCGGCACGTCCGTGCAGGGCGTGCCGCGTGCCCGTGCGGCGTGGCGGCCGCTACAGCAGCGATTTCAGCCGGTACAGCGCTTCCAGCGCCTGCTTGGGCGTCAGCTCGTCCGGATCGAGCGCGGCCAGCGCTTCCTGCGCCGCCGACGGGGCGGGCGCGAACAGACCGAACTGTTGCGGCGCGTCCAGCGCCTGCGGCGCCATCTGCGAGGCGTGCGTCTCGCGCCCGCGCTGCTCGAGCTCGGCCAGGCGTCGGCGCGCCTGCTGCAGCGTGGCCTTCGGCAGGCCGGCCAGCGCCGCCACCTGCAGGCCGAAGCTGCGGTCAGCCGCGCCGTCCTTCACCGCGTGCATGAACACCAGGCCCTCGCCATGCTCCACCGCGTCCAGGTGGACGTTGGCGATGCCGTCCACCCCCGGCTCGTTGGCCAGCGCGGTCAGCTCGAAGTAGTGGGTGGCGAACAGCGTCCAGCAGCGGTTGACCGTGGCCAGATGGCGCGCCACCGCGTCGGCCAGCGCCAGCCCGTCGTAGGTGGAGGTGCCGCGGCCGATCTCGTCCATCAGCACCAGCGACTGCGGCGTGGCGTGGTGCAGGATGTAGCTGGTCTCCGCCATCTCGACCATGAAAGTCGACTGCCCGCGCGCCAGGTCGTCGCCGGCGCCGATGCGGGTCAGGATGCGGTCGATCGGGCCGATCACCGCGCGCGACGCCGGCACGAAGCTGCCGATGTGCGCCAGCAGCACGATCAGCGCGTTCTGGCGCATGTAGGTCGACTTGCCGCCCATGTTCGGGCCGGTGATGACCAGCATGCGCCGGGCGCGGCCGTCGCGCTCGGCGTACAGGTCCAGGTCGTTGGGCTCGAACGGCTCGCCGCGCACCGCCTCGACCACCGGATGGCGGCCGCGCTCGATGCACAGGCAGGGCGCGTCGGTCAGCTCCGGGCGCGACCAGTCCAGCGCCTGCGCGCGCTCGGCGAAGGCGGCCAGCACGTCCAGTTCGCTGAGCGCGGCGGCGCAGCGCTTGAGCGGCTCCAGCCGCGCGTTGAGCGCGTCCAGCAGCGCCTCGTAGAGGAACTTCTCGCGCGCCAGCGCGCGCTCGCGGGCCGACAGCACCTTGTCCTCGAACGCCTTGAGCTCCTCGGTGATGTAGCGCTCGGCGCCGGTGAGGGTCTGGCGGCGGGTGTAGTGCACCGGCGCGCGTGCCGATTGCCCCTTGCTGATTTCGATGTAGTACCCGTGGACGCGGTTGTAGCCCACCTTGAGCGTGGGAATGCCGGTGGCCTCGCGCTCGCGCGCCTCCAGGTCGACGAGGAACTGGTCGGCATGGGTGGACAGGCGGCGCAGCTCGTCCAGCTCGGCGTCGTAGCCGTCGGCGATCACCCCGCCGTCGGCCAGCTTCAGCGGCGGTTGCGGCGCCACCGCCGCGGCCAGCAACTGCGCCACCTCGGCATGCTCGCCCAGTTCGGCGCGCAGTGCGGCCAGGCGCGGCGAGTCCAGTGGCGCCAGCAGCACGCGCAGCGCCGGCAGCGCGGCCAGGCCGTCGCGCAGGGTGGACAGGTCGCGGGGCCGCGCCGAGCGCAGGGCCACGCGGGTGAGGATGCGTTCCACGTCGCCCAGGCCGCGGAAACGCTCGCGCAGTTCGGCGTCGGCGCCGTGGTCGATGAAGGTGGCCACGGCGTGGTGGCGTTCGCCCAGCACGCGGCGGTCGCGCAGAGGCCGGTGCAGCCAGCGGCGCAGCAGGCGGCCGCCCATCGGGGTGATCGTCCCGTCCAGCACGCCCAGCAGGGTGTGGCGGTGGTCCCCGTCGACGCGGCTGTCCAGTTCCAGGTGGCGGCGGGTGGCCGCGTTCATCGCGATGGCCTCGCCGGCGGTTTCCACCGCGATCGAGGTCAGGTGCGGCAGGCTCTGCTTCTGCGTCTCCTCCACGTAGCCCAGCAGCGCGCCGGCGGCCGCGACGGCCAGCGGCAGGTCCTCGATGCCGAAGCCGGTGAGGTCGTGCACGCCGAAGAAACGCAGCAGCTGGCGCCGGCCGCTGTCCGGGTCGAACAGCCAGGGCGCGCGGCGGCGGCTGGCGCCGGGGAACGCCAGCGCGGGCCAGCCCTCCTCGTCGGGCAGCAGCAGCTCGGCCGGCTCCAGCCGGGCCAGCTCGGCCTGGAGCGCGTCCTCGCTCTCGACCTGGCTGACCAGGAAGCGGCCGCCGGCCAGGTCGGCCCAGGCCAGGCCGTAGCCGTTGCGGCCGCGGGCGACGGCCATCAGCAGGGTGTCGCGCCGCTCGTCCAGCAGCGCCTCGTCGGTCACCGTGCCGGGGGTGACGATGCGCACCACCTTGCGCTCCACCAGGCCCTTGCTGGCGGCCGGGTCGCCGATCTGCTCGCAGATGGCCACCGACTCGCCCAGCGCGACCAGCCGCGCCAGGTAGCTCTCGTAGGCGTGCACGGGCACGCCCGCCATCGGGATCGGCGCCCCGCCGGAAGTGCCACGCTGGGTGAGGGTGATGTCCAGCAGCCGCGCCGCCTTGCGCGCGTCGTCGTAGAACAGCTCGTAGAAGTCGCCCATGCGGAAGAACAGCAGCAGGTCCGGGTACTCGGACTTGGCCGCGAAGAACTGCTTCATGAGCGGGGTGTGTTCGGCGCTCGTCGCGGCGGTCTTCGACATCAGGGCGGTCAGGGCGGGAGAGCGGGAAAGCGGGGGATTGTAATAGTCTCCGCGGCGGCGGCCCCGGATAGTGGCCGGGGAGGTCGCCGCATCGCCATGGGTTCGCCGCACGCTCATCATCCCCATCCCGCCGGGCCGGGCCATGCCGGGCCGGACGGCCACGGCGGCCACGACCACCACGACCACGTGCACGACGGGCACGGCCACCATCGCCACGGGCCGGGCGGACACAGCCACGTCCCCGCCGACATCCGCCACGAGGGCCCGCTGTGGTGGGCGCTGGGCCTGACCGCCGCGGTGCTGGTGGCCGAGCTGGTCGGGGGCTGGCTCACCCGCAGCCTGGCCCTGCTCTCGGACGCCGCGCACATGGCGACCGACGTGCTGGCCCTGGCCATCGCCCTGGTCGCGGTGCGCCTGGCGCGGCGTCCGCCGGACGCACGCCGCACCTACGGCTACGCCCGCTTCGAGGCGCTGGGCGCGCTGGCCAACGGCGGCCTGCTGTTCGTGCTGGCCGGCTACATCCTGTGGGAGGCCTGGCAGCGCTTCCTGGATCCGCTGCCGGTGGCGAGCCTGGGCATGCTGGCCGTGGCGGTGCTGGGCCTGCTGTGCAACCTGGCGGCCATGAGGCTGCTGCACGCCGGCAGCGGACAGAGCCTGAGCCTGAAGGGCGCCTACCTGGAAGTGTGGAGCGACATGCTCGGCTCGCTGGCGGTGATCGTGGCCGCGGTGCTGATCCGCTTCACCGGCTGGCACTGGATCGACCCGCTGCTGGCGGTGCTCATCGGGCTGTGGGTGCTGCCGCGCACCTGGTTGCTGCTGCGCGAGGCCGGCAACGTGCTGATGGAGGGCGTGCCGCGCGGGCTGGACCTGGCCGCCATCCGCGCCGTGCTGCAGGCGCACCCGGCCGTGGCCGGCATCCACGACCTGCACGTGTGGGCCCTGGCCTCACGCACGCCCGCCCTCACCGCGCACGTGGTGGTGGGCGCGGAGGCAGGTGCCGACACAGTGCGGCGGGACCTGGCGCGCATGCTGCACCAGCGCTTCGGGATCGACCACGTCACCCTGCAGCTGGAGTCGGACCAGGGGGCCTGCGCCGGCTGCGAGCCCCCGGCCTGACCATCCCGGGCGGCGGGGGGTGCGTATCGCCGCAGCGCAGAATGCGGTGGCGTGTGGTTTCCATTAGCGTCGTGTTAAACCGCTCAGCGGGAGTCGTGGCCGCGGCCCGTGCCGCCGCCAGGGGGAGCGACCGGGCGGAAGGAACAGCCGGGGCGGCGCCGTCGCCCGGCACACACATCGGAGGGGGAAGCGAATGACTCGTGGAAACATGCAGCACACAGGCCTGGCGATCGCCGTCGTCGCCGCGCTGGCCAGCCTGGCCGCCGCGCCGGTACGCGCGCAGGAGGCCGCCGCCGGCGGCACGCAGCAGCAGGAGGAACCGGTCACGCTGTCGGCGCTGACCGTCACCGCGCAGAAGCGCGAGCAGGCGCTGCAGGAAGTGCCGATCGTGGTGAACGTGCTTGGCGAGGAGCTGCTGCAGGACACCGGCGTGCGCGACATCAAGGACCTGCAGGTGCTGGTCCCGGGCCTCACCGTCACCAGCACGCAGAGCGCCGCCCAGACCACCGCGCGCATCCGCGGCATCGGCACCGTGGGCGACAACGCCGGCCTGGAGTCGTCGGTGGGCATCGTCATCGACGGCGTCTACCGCCCCCGCAACAGCGTCGGCTTCACCGACCTGGGCGAACTGGAGCGCATCGAGGTGCTCAAGGGGCCGCAGGGCACGGTGTTCGGCAAGAACACCTCGGCCGGCGTGATCAACGTGGTCACCCGCCGTCCGAGCTACACCCAGAGCGCCGAGGGCGAGCTCACCCTGGGCAACCACGGCGCGGTGGGCGTCTCCGGCGCCTACAACGATGCCCTGGGCGAGCATTCGGCGCTGCGCATCTACGCCGCCAAGCGCAAGCGCGACGGCGTGGACGAGGTCCGCACCGGCGCCGGACCGCGCACCGAGACCGACGACGGCGACCAGAACTTCCACACCCTCCGCGGCCAGCTGCTGTGGGAGCCCAGCGAGAGCCTGGACATCAACTTCGCGGCCGACTTCACCAGCCGCGAGGAGAACTGCTGCGTCAGCGTCACCACCCACCGCGGCCCGACCGCCGCCATCGTCGACGCGCTCACCCCGGGCGGCGAGGGCGTGATTCCGGTGCCCGACCCGGAGCGCCGGCTGGCCTACAGCAACCGCAGCACCGAGCAGGACATCAAGGACAAGGGCGCCTCGGTCGAGGTCAACTGGGACACGCCCTGGGCCAACGGCGCCACGCTGACCTCCATCACCGCGCTGCGCGACTGGCAGGCCATCAACGGGCTGGACTTCGACTACAGCGCGGCCGACATCCTCTACCGCGCGCCGGACGAGGACGAGTCGCTCACCGCCTTCCGCACCTTCTCCCAGGAGATCCGCCTCACCGGTTCGGGCGAGCGGGTGGACTGGATGGTCGGCGCCTTCTATTCGGACGAGGAACTGGACCGCAACGAGACCTACCGCTACGGCGCCGCGTACGAGCCCTACCTGTCCTCGCTGGTCGGCAGCCAGGTGCTGGCGGGCGTGGCCGCGCAGCTCTCGCCGCTGGGGCTGACCGTGAACCAGTCCAACCCGGCGACCTTCCTCTCGCAGGTCAGCGGCCGGCCCTTCGGCACCAACTACACCGGCCTGGGCACGCTGGACCGCCACGACCAGCAGGCGCGCAGCGCGGCCATCTTCACCAACAACACCTTCCACGCCACCGACGCGCTCGACATCACCGTGGGCCTGCGCTACACGCGCGAGAAGAAGGACCTGCGCTCGGTGTTCACCAACCCCAACGGCAGCGTGGCCTGCGCCTCGACCCTGGCCAACCCGGCCGCGCGCGTGGCCGGCGCGCTGGCGCAGCGGATCAACGGCTTCGCCAGCCTGCCGCCGGCCGTGCAGCAGCAGCTGCTCGCCGCGCTGGTGCCGGCGATCGCGCCCACCGTGGCCGGCTACATGTGCCTGCCGTGGGCCAACATCGCCCACCACGGCCGCGACGTGTCGCAGTCGCGCACCGAGAAGGAGTGGTCCGGCACGCTGAAGCTGGCCTACAACTGGTCCGACGACGTGATGACCTACTTTTCGGCCGCGCGCGGCTACAAGGCCGGCGGCTTCAACCTGGACCGCGTGCAGTCGTCCAACGGGCTCTCCAGCGGCACCCAGGGCATCACCCCCGTTGACGACACCTCCTTCCCGGGCGAGTTCGTCGACAGCTACGAGCTGGGCGCCAAGACCACCTGGGCCGACGGCAACCTGCTGCTGAACGCCGCGCTGTTCTACCAGAAGTACGAGGACTTCCAGCTCAACAGCTTCCTGGGCACCAGCTTCGTGGTGCGCTCCATTCCCGAGGTGGTGTCGCGCGGCGTGGATGCCGAGCTGATGTGGCAGACCGGCGTCACCGGCCTGTCGCTGCAGGGCGGCTTCACCTATGCCAAGACCGAGTACGGCGACGACCCGCTGCCGGACGCGGACCTGGCGCTGCTGCCGGGCAACCAGATGAGCTTCGCGCCGGAGTGGTCGGGCAACCTGTCGGCCACCTACGAGTGGGACATCGGCGGCAGCCTGCAGGGCCGCTTCAATGTCGGCGCCAAGTACATGTCGGACTACAACACCGGTTCGGACCTGGACCCGCAGAAGGCGCAGGATGCCTACACCCTGGTCAACGCCCGCTTCGGCATCGGCGCCCGCGACCAGCGCTGGATGCTGGAGTTCTGGGGCCAGAACCTGACCGACGAGACCTACAAGCAGGTCGGCATCGACGCGCCGATCCAGGCCGGCTCGTGGAACGCCTTCCTCGGCGCGCCGCGGCTGTACGGCGTGACCCTGCGCCTGCGCTACTGAGGCGCCGTGCCCGGGGCCGCCTCCGCGCGGCCCCGGCTTCGCCGGGCAGACAGGCGCCGGCGTTTGGGCTAAAACGGTCGCCTCCCCAACGCAGGCGACCCCGATGCAGTGTCCCTCCGATGCGCAGTTGCGCGGGCAGGCCCAGGCCCTGGGCGAGCGCCTGCGCGCCGCGCGCGACCACCTGGTGACGGCCGAGAGCTGCACCGGCGGCTGGATCGCCAAGTGCCTGACCGACATCGCCGGGTCCTCGGAGTGGTTCGACTGCGGCATGGTCGTGTACAGCTACGAGGCCAAGCAGGCGCTGCTGGGCGTGCGCCCGCAGACGCTGGAGGAGCACGGCGCGGTCAGCCGTGAGACGGTGATCGAGATGGTCTCCGGCGCCCTGGTCCATTCCGGCGCCAGCGTCGGCGTGGCGGTGACCGGCATCGCCGGCCCGGGCGGCGGCAGCCTGGAAAAGCCCGTCGGCACGGTCTGGATCGCGTGGAAGCGCCGCGGAGGCTACGCCCACGCCGAGATATTCCACTTCGGCGGCGACCGCGAGGCGGTGCGCCGGCAGACCGTGGCCACCGCCCTGCACGGGCTGGAGCGGCTGCTGCCCTGAGAGCGGGCCCCTCCCGCTCCGGGCCTGCATCGGAGGCTTGCGTCCTGCGGGTGTTAGTAGTATTACTACTAACCATGCAGCTGACCGATACCCAGCAGGCCATCCTGGCCCTGATCGCCGAACGGATCGAAGCCGAGGGCATGCCGCCGTCGCAGGCCGAGATCGCCCGCGCCTTCGGCTTCAGGGGCGTGCGCGCGGCGCAGTACCACCTCGAGGCGCTGGAAGCGGCCGGGGCCATCGAGCGGCTCCCGGGGCGCGCCCGTGGCATCCGCCTCAAGGTCGCGCCGCCGGCCCCGCAGGCGGAGCTGCCGCTGGCGCAGGCCGCCAACGAGGATGCGCTGCGCCTGCCGGTGCTGGGCCGCGTCGCCGCGGGCGCGCCCATCGGCGCCGACGCGCCGGCCGACCTGGCCGAGCGCTTCCTGGTGCTGGACCGCGTGCTGTTCTCGCCGGCGCCGGACTATCTGCTCAAGGTGCAGGGCGACTCGATGCGCGACGAGGGCATCTTCGATGGCGACCTGATCGGCGTGCACCGCACCCGCGAGGCGCGCTCGGGCCAGATCGTGGTGGCGCGGGTGGACGACGAGATCACGGTCAAGCTGCTGAAGATCGGCAAGGACCGCATCCGCCTGCTGCCGCGCAACCCCGACTACGCGCCCATCGAGGTGCTGCCCGACCAGGACTTCGCGATCGAGGGCCTGTACTGCGGCCTGGTCCGGCCCAACCGCTGATGCCGGCGATCCGGCATCCGGCGCGGCGTTTTCCGACGCCTGCGCGGGCGGAGCGGCGATGGCGCGGCAGCGGTCCGGCGCCTAGCTTCGAGCCTGTCGCCCTTCGTCGCAGCCCGTGCGACCGGGCCACGCCAGACTTCCTCCCACTTCACTGACACCCCGAGGACATCCCGATGGACGAGAACAAGAAGCGCGCCCTGGCCGCGGCCCTGACCCAGATCGAAAAGCAGTTCGGCAAGGGCTCGGTCATGCGCATGGGCGACCGCGCGATCGAGGCGGCCGAGGTCGTGCCCACCGGTTCGCTGATGCTGGACATCGCCCTGGGCATCGGCGGCCTGCCCAAGGGCCGCGTGGTGGAGATCTACGGCCCCGAGTCCTCGGGCAAGACCACGCTGACCCTGCAGGCCATCGCCCAGTGCCAGAAGCAGGGCGGCACCGCCGCCTTCATCGACGCCGAGCACGCCCTGGACCCGGTCTACGCCGCCAAGCTGGGCGTCAACGTCGACGACCTGCTGGTGTCGCAGCCGGACACCGGCGAACAGGCGCTGGAGATCGCCGACATGCTGGTGCGTTCCGGTTCGGTGGACATCTTGGTGGTCGACTCGGTGGCCGCGCTCACGCCCAAGGCCGAGATCGAGGGCGAGATGGGCGACCAGCTGCCGGGCCTGCAGGCGCGCCTGATGAGCCAGGCCCTGCGCAAGCTCACCGGCAACATCAAGCGCTCCAACACGCTGGTGATCTTCATCAACCAGCTGCGCATGAAGATCGGCGTGATGATGCCGGGCCAGAGTCCGGAGACCACCACCGGCGGCAACGCGCTGAAGTTCTATGCCTCGGTGCGCCTGGACATCCGCCGCATCGGCTCGATCAAGAAGGGCGACGAGATCATCGGCAACCAGACCAAGATCAAGGTCGTCAAGAACAAGCTGGCACCGCCGTTCAAGCAGATCGTCACCGAGATCCTCTACGGCGAGGGCATCAGCCGCGAGGGTGAGCTGATCGACATGGGCGTGGAGGCCAAGCTCGTGGAGAAGTCGGGTGCCTGGTACAGCTACGGGTCCGAGCGCATCGGCCAGGGCAAGGACAACGCGCGTCAGTACCTGCGCGAAAATCCGGCCGTGGCCACCAAGCTCGAGGCCGAGCTGCGCGAGAAGTTCCAGCCCGCGCAGGCCTCGCGCGACGAGGACGCGCTGGGCGACGAATGAGGCGCCGGCCTCCCGCCGCGGCGCTGTCAGTGACGTCGCGGCGGGAGGCCCGGTCGCTTTTGCAGGCCAGGAGGGCAGGCCCCAGGGACGGGGCATACTTTCCGAGCACCATGACCGACGAATCCGCAAGCGGCCGTGGCCGCCGCCGCAGCCGGGCGCAGCCCACCCCGGTGCAACGCGCGCTTGGGCTGCTGGTGCGGCGCGAGCACTCGCGCCGGGAGTTGACGCGCAAGCTGGCCGCGCGCGGGGTCGAGGCCGGCGAGGCCGCCGCGGCGGTCGAGCGCCTGGCCGGCGAAGGCTGGCAGGACGACGCGCGGTTCGCCGAATCCCTCGTCCGGGGCCGGGCCGGCACGGGCTACGGGCCGCTTTACATCCGCGCCGAGCTGGCCACCCATGGCCTGGGCGGGGAAGCCATCGCCGCGGCCCTGGCGACATTCGAGGGCGACTGGTCCGAGGTCGCGCGGGACCTGGTCCGGCGCCGCTTCGGCGAGGCGGGG
>DASRYN010000333.1:0-2283 GCA_035687185.1 Pseudoxanthomonas sp.
CGCCGGAGCGGCCGCTGCAGGTCGCCTACCGCGTGGAGGGCAGCGACGACCTGCGCGACTGGCGCACGCTGAACTCCGGCACCACCCTGCTGGACCTCCAGCGCGACGGCCAGCGCCTGCGCGAGGGACGCATCGCGCTCGACGGCCAGGCGCGCTACCTGCGCCTGTTGCCGCTGCGGCCGGGGACGGCCCCCGCGCTCACCGGCGTGTCCGCCGAGCTGGCCCCGCCGCCGGCGCAGGCGGAATGGCAGTGGCGGGAGATCGCCGGCCGGCGCCGCAGCGAGGGCGGCCGCGAGCACTTCGAGTTCGTGCTGCCGGGGCGCTTCCCGGTCCAGCGCGCCGACGTGCGCCTGCCGGGCAACAGTGCCGCGGAATGGACCCTGCACAGCCGGGAGGGCGAGGACGCCTCGTGGACCTGGCGCGCCGGCCCGTGGATGGCCTACCAGGTGGCCGACGGTACCGGGCCGACCCAGTCCGAACCGCGGCCGCTGGCCACCGTGGTGCGCGACCGCCACTGGCGCCTGACCGCCTCTTCGCCGGTAGGCGATGCCGCGCCCGTGCTGCGGCTGGGCTACCGGCCCGAGGTGGTGGTGTTCCTGGCCCAGGGCACGCCGCCTTACGCGCTGGCCGCCGGCAGCGCGGCCGCGCGCCGCCAGGCCGCGCCGATCCCGGCGCTGCTGGACGCGCTGCGCCGGCAGCGCGGCCCCGACTGGCAGCCGTCGCCGGCCTACCTGGCCCGCGTGCCGGAGGAGCTGGCGGGCGAGCGCGCGCTGTCGCCGCGGCGCGAGGTGGACTGGAAGAGCGGGCTGCTGTGGGCGCTGCTGGTAGGCGGCGCGGTGCTGGTCGCGCTGCTGGGCCTGAGCCTGTTGCGCCAGCAACCGTCGCGCGGCTGAGCGCGGGTTTGCCGCGCCGGCACGCAGCCGGGACAATGCGGCCCTCGCGCCGTTCAGCGCGCGTCCTTCCCCCCGAACGAGAGCCTAGCGATGACGATCCTGCGGATGACCGACCTCGACCTTGCCGGCAAGCGCGTGCTGATCCGGCAGGACCTGAACGTGCCCATCGACGACGGCCGCATCACCTCCGAGCAGCGCATCACCGCCTCGGTGCCGACGCTGAAGCTGGCGCTGGAGAAGGGCGCGGCGGTGATGGTCACCTCGCACCTGGGCCGGCCGAAGGAAGGGGAGTGGAGCCAGGCCGATTCGCTGGCGCCGGTCGCGCGGCGGCTGTCCGAGCTGCTGGGCGTGGACGTGCCGCTGGTGCGCGACTGGGTGGACGGCGTGGAGGTGCGGCCGGGCCAGGTCGTGCTGCTGGAGAACTGCCGCATGAACGTGGGCGAGGGCAAGGACGACGAAGCGCTGGCGAGGAAGTACGCCGCGCTGTGCGACGTGTTCGTGATGGACGCCTTCGGCACCGCGCACCGCGCCCAGGCCTCGACCCACGGCGTGATCCGTTTCGCGCCCGTGGCCGCCGGCGGCCCGCTGCTGATGGCCGAGCTGGACGCGCTGGACAAGGCGCTGGCCGAGCCGGCGCGGCCGCTGCTGGCGATCGTGGCCGGCAGCAAGGTGTCCACCAAGCTGGAGCTGCTGACCAACCTGGTCGGCAAGGTGGACCAGCTGATCGTCGGCGGCGGCATCGCCAACACCTTCATCGCCGCCGCGGGCCACGGCGTGGGCAAGTCGCTGGTCGAGAACGACCTGCTCGACACCGCGCGCAGCATCGATGCGGATGCGAAGGCGCGTGGTGCGCGGATCCCGCTGCCGGTGGACGTGGTGGTGGCCCCGGCGTTCGCCGCCGACGCGCCGGCCACGGTCAAGGCGGTCGACGCCGTCGGGCCGGACGACATGATCCTGGACATCGGCCCGCAGACCGCCGCGCAGTACGCGGCGCTGATCAAGGCCGCCGGCACCGTGGTCTGGAACGGCCCGGTGGGCGTGTTCGAATTCGACGCCTTCGGCAAGGGCACCGAGACCCTGGCCCGCGCCATTGCGGAGTCCGAGGCGTTCTCCATCGCCGGCGGCGGCGACACCCTGGCCGCGGTCGACAAGTACGACATCGCCGGCGACGTCGGCTACATCTCCACCGGCGGCGGCGCCTTCCTGGAGTTCCTGGAAGGCAAGACCCTGCCGGCGGTGGCCGCGCTGCAGGCGCGCGGCGGCTGAGCCGCGGCAGGGACGTCCGGCGCCGGCTGCACGGTGCCGCGTGCCGTGCAGGCACGCGGCGCAGGACCGCCGCGCGGCGCCGGCCGCACCGGCGCGCGGGATCACGGAAACCGGGAGGGGAACG
>DASRYN010000334.1:0-2304 GCA_035687185.1 Pseudoxanthomonas sp.
GCCATGCGCCGCGCCGGCCGGCGCCAGCCACGCCGCCAGCACGGCGGCGGCGGCCCCGACGCATTGCGCGGCCACGAAGCCGGCCACGTCCTGCGGCCGGATGCCCGCGAAAGTGGACGTCAGCGCGCGGGCCACGGTCACCGCCGGGTTGGCGAAGGCGGTGCTGGCGGTGAACCAGTACGCGGCGAACACGTAGGCGGCCACCAGCACCGGCACCGCGCGCGGGCGGTGGCGCGCGCCGAGCAGCACGGCCAGCAGCAGGCCGAAGGCGGCCACGGCCTCGCTCAGCCATTGCCCCGTCCCGCCGCGCGCCTGCGTGCCGGCCTGCAGCAGCGGCAGCCCGAACATCGCGTGCGCGAGCACCACGCCGGCCACGGCGCCGGCCAGCTGCGCCAGCACGTAGGCGCCGGCCGCGGCGGCCGGCAGCGCGCCCTGCCGCCACAGCACCAGCGTCACCGCCGGATTGAAGTGCGCGCCGGAGACCGGGCCGAACAGCACGATGAGCACGTACAGCGCCGCGGCCGTGGCCCCAGCGTTGGCCAGCAGCGCCAGCGCCGCGTTGCCCTGCGCCAGGGCCGCGGCCATGATCCCGGAACCGACCACCGCGGCCAGCAGCAGGGCGGTGCCGGCGGCCTCGGCCGCCAGCCGCCGTGGCAACGCGGCCGTCACAGCGCGTCCAGCAGCGCCTTCACCCGCGCGCCGATCTCGTCGCGCACCGCGCGGTAGCCGTCGTCGTCCATGTCGCGCGGGTCGGGCAGGGCCCAGTCCTCGCGCCGCCGTGCCGGCACCCACGGGCAGGCGTCGCCGCAGCCCATGGTCACCACCGCGTCGAACTCGCCGTGCATCTCGTCCAGCGACTTGGACGCGTGCGCGGACAGGTCGTAGCCCAGCTCGGCCATGAAGCGCACCGCCTTGGGGTTGATGCGGCCCGAGGGCCGCGAGCCGGCGCTGAAGGCCTCCACGCCGTCGCCGCCGTGCAGGCGGGCGAAGGCCTCGGCCATCTGGCTGCGGTTGGCGTTCTCGACGCAGACGAACAGCACGCGTTTCCTGTCCATGGGGGTCACCGGTCGGTCGTCCGGCTGCGCGCGGCGTCGCCGGTGCGCAGGAGCGACATGTGGAAGGGATGGTCGGTCATGGCGGCCTGCCTCAGCAGCAGCCGGACTGCGGCGTGCAGGCGGCCGCGTGCGGTTGCGGCGCGCAGGCGGCCGGCGCACGGGACGCGCCCGCGGCGTGATAGGTGGTCGCTTCGCCATGGGTGTGGAAGGCCTCCCAGCGCGTGCCTTGGGGGTCCTCGGCCCAGAACTTGTCCGAGCGGGCGTAGCAGCACACCGCGCCCGGCTCGGGGCGCACGCTGCCGGCCGCGTCCAGGCGCCGGCCCAGTCCGGCCAGCGCGCCGGCGTCGCCGGCCTGGATGCCCAGGTGGTCCACGCCCGGCGTGCGGCCGGTGGCGGAGATGGCGAAGTTCACCTGCGGGTCGTCCAGCAGCCACTTGGCGTAGTCGGGCTTGCGCACCGCCGGCGCGGCGCCGAAAAGGCGGGTGTAGAAGCGCAGGCTGGCGTCGAGGTCGGCGACGTTGAGGTGGACGTGGAAGCGGTTCATCGGGTCGTGGCCTTCTTGCGGGGTGGGCAGGCAACCGCGGGCGCGCAGTCCGCGCCGCCGCAGCAGTTCTCGGTGAGGTAGGCGAGCAGGCGGTCCATCTGCGCGTAGTCGGCGCGCACGCGGATGACGCGCCCCTCGCGCCGGTCGCGCACCAGCCCGGCCGCGCGCAGCACGTTGAGGTGCGCGGTGAGCGTGGCCGGCGCCACGTCCAGCCGCTCGCGCAGCGCGCCGACGGCCATGCCGTCCGGCCCGGCCTGCACCAGCGCGCGGAACGCGGCCAGGCGGGTCTCGTGGCCCAGGGCGCCGAGCGCCTTCAGTGCGGTCGATGTTTCCATGATTCGAGAATATTGGAAATGAGGCCGCCGCGGCAAGCCGGCGTGCGCGTCTCCCGACGGACGGTCAGCCGGGGGGGCCGGCCAGCGTCGCCGCGGCCACGCAGCCGGCGACCACCGCCAGCGCCGGAACGCGGCCGGAGGCCAGGGCCAGGAAGCCCGCCGCGGCCACCGCCAGGTCCAGCGGCCCGCGGATGCCGTGCGTCCACACCGGGTCGTAGAGCGCCGCGGCCAGCAGGCCGACCACCGCGGCGTTGACGCCCGCCATCGCGCCGGCCGCGCCCGGCCGCGCGGCCAGGCGGCCCCACGCCGGCAGCACCGCGAGCAGCAGCAGGAAGCCGGGCAGGAACACCGCCGCCACGGCCAGCGCCGC
>DASRYN010000335.1:0-2679 GCA_035687185.1 Pseudoxanthomonas sp.
CCTCTTCGTGGAGATATTCGAGGAGGAATCGGGCAGGCTGAAGAACGCGCGGTGGCTGGCGCAGGGCACGATCTACCCGGACGTGATCGAGTCGGCCGGCAGCAAGACCGGCAAGGCCCACGTCATCAAGAGCCACCACAACGTCGGCGGCCTGCCCGAGCACATGAAGCTGGGGCTGGTGGAGCCGCTGCGCGAACTGTTCAAGGACGAGGTGCGCCGCCTGGGCGTGGAGCTGGGCCTGCCGCGGGAGATGGTCTACCGCCATCCGTTCCCGGGCCCCGGCCTGGGCGTGCGCATCCTGGGCGAAGTGAAGCCAGAGTACGCCGAGCTGCTGGCGCGTGCCGATGCCATCTTCATCGACGAGCTGCGCAAGGCCGACCTGTACGACAGGACCAGCCAGGCCTTCGCCGTGTTCCTGCCGGTGAAGTCCGTGGGCGTGGTCGGCGACGCGCGCGCCTACGAGTGGGTGATCGCGCTGCGCGCGGTGGAGACGGTCGACTTCATGACCGCGCACTGGGCGCACCTGCCGTACGACTTCCTCGGCCGCGTCTCCAACCGCATCATCAACGAGCTGCGCGGCGTCTCCCGCGTGGTGTACGACATCAGCGGCAAGCCGCCGGCCACCATCGAGTGGGAGTGATTGGCGTCCTTTGGGGGACTGTCGCCAGCCAACGGAAGGCCACCTTGGCGCCGGGTGGCCGCCGTCGTGGTCGTCGGTGCGCAAGAGCAACCACCGGCCCGAAGGGCGCACGGTGTCCGGCGTCCTCTCGCCGCGGGGCTGCCGGCGCTGGCCGGGCTGAAGGCGCGCTACCTGCCTGGCGACCGCGATGTGGCGCGGATGCTTCCGATGCAGGACATCGAACACATCCGGCGCGATGCGGCGTTCCTTGGAGGAAGCGCAGCCCGGGGCGCACCGCGGAGGCGCTCCAGTCGCCTGCTGCTGGACGGGGCTGGCGGGCGCACGCCGGCTGACGCTGTGGGGCTTCTCCGGTATCCTGAGAACCGATTGATCGCGGTGCCGGGAACGTCGCTGTCACGCAGGACGCGCTCCATCTTCCGTAGCGGAACGCGGCGAGCGGCGGCGGATGCGGCGCCGAAGGCCCTGCCGATCGCCATAGAACCCTGGGGCCACGCCGGCCTGCGTGACCCGTTGACGATGGAATGATGCGATGACCCTTTCGCTGTACGACATTTCCGTGCCGGCGCTGCTGCGCGGCCTGGAGAACCTGTCCGCGCAGATCGGCAAGGCCGTGGCCTTCGCCGCGGAGCGCGGCATCGACGAGCAGGAACTGGTGCAGGCCCGGCTGATCGAGGACATGATCCCGTTCGTGCGCCAGGTGCAGATCGCCACCGACACGGCCAAGTTCTGCGCCGCGCGCCTGGCGCAGGTGCAGGCGCCCGCCTGGGCGGACGAGGAAACCACCTTCGCCGAGCTGCAGGCGCGCGTGGCCAGGGCCATCGACTACCTTCGCGCCGTGCCGCGCGGGGACATCGACGGCAAGGAGCAGGCCGCCATCGACTTCCGCGCGGGCCAGCACGCGCTGCATTTCACCGGGCAGGACTACGTGCGCAGCTTCGTGCTGCCCAACTTCTACTTCCACTGCTCCGTGGCCTACGCGATCCTGCGCCACAAGGGCGTGCCGCTGGGCAAGATGGACTACCTGGGCAGGATCCAGTAAGGGGCGCACGATGAAGAGCAGGGTCTTCGGCCGCACCGGCTGCAGCGTGAAGGAAGTCGGTTTCGGCGCCTGGGCCATCGGCGACGCCTGGGGCAAGGTGGACGACGGCGAGTCGCTGGCCGCGCTGCACGCGGCGCTGGATGCCGGGCTGGACTTCATCGATACCGCCGACGTCTACGGCGATGGCCATTCCGAGCGCCTGATCGCGCGCGTGCTGAAGGAGCGCGGCGGCGAGCGGCCGTTCGTGGCCACCAAGGCCGGCCGCCGCCTGCCCCGGCAGACCGTGGAGGGCTACAGCGCGGAGAACCTGGCCGCCTGGATCGAGCGCAGCCTGCGCAACCTGGAGGTGGACGCGCTGGACCTGGTGCAGCTGCACTGTCCGCCGACCGACGCCTACTACCATCCGGAGGTGTTCGAGCGGATGGAGCGGCTGGTCGAGCAGGGCAAGGTCCGCCACTACGGCGTCAGCGTGGAGCGGGTGGAGGAGGCGCTGAAGGCGATCGAGTACCCGGGCGTGGTCAGCGTCCAGATCATCTTCAACATGTTCCGCCTGCGTCCGGCCGAGCTGTTCTTCCAGCAGGCGCAGCGCCGCAACGTGGCCGTGATCGCCCGCGTGCCGCTGGCCAGCGGCCTGCTCAGCGGCAAGTTCACCCGCCAGACCACCTTCGAGGCCAGCGACCACCGCCAGTTCAACCGCCACGGCGAGGCCTTCGACGTCGGCGAGACCTTCTCCGGCGTGCCCTACGAGGTGGGCCTGGAGGCGGTGGAGGCGCTGCGTCCGCTGGTGCCCGAGGGCGCGACCATGGCGCAACTGGCGCTGCGCTGGATCCTGATGCACGAGGCGGTCACCGTGGTGATCCCCGGCGCCCGCAACCCGCGCCAGGCGCTGGCCAACGTCGCCGCCGCCGCGCTGCCGCCGCTGCCGCGCGAGACGATGGACGCCGTGGCGCGGATCTACGACGCGCACATCCGCCCGCACGTGCACCAGCGCTGGTGAGCG
>DASRYN010000336.1:0-2541 GCA_035687185.1 Pseudoxanthomonas sp.
AGCGGCGTGCCGTCGAGGGCGCGCGCCTCGCTGGGCAGCGACTGCAGCCCCAGGGAGGTGCACAGCTCCGACCAGCCGGCCAGCACCTGGGTGCTGCCGGCCGCCAGCACCCGGCCGACCGCGGGCGCGAGCGCCAGCAGCAGCACGGCCAGCAAGGCCAGCCGCGTCATCGGCCGATGGAGGCGAGCGGAACGGAGCACGCGCCGATTGTATGCGCCGCCATCGGGCCACGGGCGCGCCGGCGGGTGGGCAGATTGTCCCAGGGGTGGCGCGCGGCGCACGCGGCCGCG
This sequence comes from Pseudoxanthomonas sp., assembly GCA_035687185.1. Lineage (GTDB taxonomy): Bacteria > Pseudomonadota > Gammaproteobacteria > Xanthomonadales > Xanthomonadaceae > Pseudoxanthomonas. Next base: position 291 of record DASRYN010000336.1, read on the forward strand.
ACGCGACCGCAGCCCGGCCCGGCGACCGGCCACTCGAATCCGGCCGGCATGCGTGCGCCCGGCGCGGACCCGCAGGACCGGCTACGGCGCCAGGCTGGGCTCGAGCAGCCGCTGCGCCTCGGCCAGCGAGGCGACGATGCGGTGGCCCAGGGCACGGGTCTGCGCGTCCGGCGCCAGCAGGTCGGGCACCTGGATCGGGGTCATGCCCGCGGCCAGCGCGGCGCGCACGCCGGTGGGCGAATCCTCCAGCACCACGCACGCGGCGGGCTCGAGCGCCAGGCGGCGGGCGGCGAGCAGGTACGGGTCCGCGGCCGGCTTGGGCCGTGCCACCTCGTCACCGCCGACCACCGCGTCGAAGTGCGGCAGCAGGCCGCAGATCGTGAGCTTCTGCAGGGCGCGCTCGCGCCGGGTGGACGTGACCACCGCGCGCGGCACGCCCTGCGCGGCCAGCCATTCCAGCAGCGGCACCACGCCGGGCTTGAGCGGCATGCCGGCCTGCACGTGGCCGTCGTAGAGCGCGTGGCAGTGCCGGATCAGCGCATCGGCCCGGGAGGGCTCCAGCCGCGCGCGCAGCAGCTCGCGGCTGGCGGCGTCGTGCACGCCGATCATCGACAGCCACAGCGCGTCGTCCAGCGCCAGGCCGAGCTCGCTCGCGGACTGGCGCCAGCACTCCAGCAGCACGCGCTCGCTCTCGAGCATCAGCCCGTCCATGTCGAACAGCACCGCCTGCGGGCGGAACCCGATCGGGCGGGCGGCAGGCGTGTCGGGGGCAACGGTGGAATCCATGGAACTTCCCGTGGTCAATCGGTGGGGGCGAACAGCCGCGCCAGGTCGTCGGCGCCGAGGGCGCGCCAGCCGCCTTCGGGCAGGCCCTCCAGCGCCAGGCCGCCCACGCGGCTGCGGTGCAGCCGCTCGACGTGGTTGCCGGTGGCGGCGAACATGCGCCGCACTTGGTGGTAGCGGCCTTCGTGCAGGGTCAGGCGCGCGCGGCGCGGCCCCAGCGCCTCGAGCCGGGCGGGCAGCAGCGGGGTGGTCTCCGACTCGAGCAGCAGCGTGCCGCTGGCGAACAGCGCCGCCTCGTCGCCGCGCAGGTCGTGCGCCAGCTCGGCCTCGTAGACCTTGGGCAGGCGCGAGCGGGGCGAGACGATCCGGTGCAGCAGCGCGCCGTCGTCGGTCATCAGCAGCAGGCCGGTGGTGTCGCGGTCCAGGCGGCCAACCGTGGACAGCACCGGGTCGCGGAGGCGGAAGCGCGGCGGCAGCAGGTCGTAGACCACGCGCCCCGGATCGCGGGTGGAACAGGTATAGCCGGCCGGCTTGTGCAGCATCAGCGCCAACCCCGGCGGCGGATCCAGCGGCTCGCCGTCCACGCGCACGTTGTCGTGGTCCAGCGGGTCGTCGGCGTACAGCACCTCGCCGGCGGCGTCGGTGACGCGGCCTTCGCGGAACATCCAGGCCACTTCCTTGCGGCTGCCGTAGCCCAGGTTGGCCAGGTGCTTGACCAGCTTCAACGACTTGCCCATCACCCGCCTCCGCGCAGCGCCTCGATGGCCTTGAAGCCCCCGTCCCCGGCCAGCACGCGCACCTGCGCGAAGGCGCGGCCGAGCGTGGCCTCGTACGGCAGGTGACGGTTGGCCACCAGCAGCAGCCGGCCGCCGGGCCGCAGCGCCTGCGCCGCCACTTCGATGAAGCGCTGCCCCAGCTCCGGGCGGTCGCCGCGGTCGTGGGCGTGGAACGGCGGGTTGCTGACGATGAAGTCGTAGCCCCCCTGCGGCAGCCCGGCGGCGACGTCGTGCCAGTGGAAGCCCAGAGCCGCCGCCGCGCCTGCCAGGTTGGCACGCGCCAGGTCCAGCGCGCGCGCCTCGGCCTCGTACAGGTCCAGCGCGCACACTCCGGGCGCGCGCGCCAGCACCTCGCCCGCCAGGTAGCCCCAGCCCGCGCCCAGGTCGGCGCCGCGGCCGGCCAGCTCGGCGGGCAGGTGCGCGGCCAGCAGCGCCGAGGCCGGGTCCACGCGGTCCCAGGCGAACACGCCGGGACGGCTGAGGAAGGTGCGGCCACTGCGCGCATCGTGCACCGTGCGCGGGGCGTCGGCCTCCCGCCATGCGGCGGCCAGCGCGGCGTCGTGCGCGCCGTGCAGCGGCGGCGTCCAGAACACGCGGCAGTGGTGCTTGGCCAGCGAGCCGTCCAGGCCGGCCAGCTGCTGGAGCTCGCGCTCGCGCGGGCGCGCACCTTCGTCGTTGGCCACCGCGGCGAC
>DASRYN010000337.1:0-4275 GCA_035687185.1 Pseudoxanthomonas sp.
GGCGGCCGGCGCCGCGCTGGCCGCGCTGCTGGCCGCCGGCCTGGGCGGCACGGTGTGGCAGATGCGCCGCGCGCAGGCCGAGGCCGCGCGCGCCAACGCGCTGGCCGAGGAGTCCCAGGCCCAGCTCGACTACCTGGGCAGCCTGCTGGACGTGCTGGCGCCCAACACCGAGGAATCGCGCGAGATCGACCGCGCCGAGCTGCTGGATGAGGCCACCGCGCGGGCGCGCGCCGAGCTGGCCGCGCGCCCCCGGGTGCTGGCCAGCGTGGAGCTGCGCCTGGGGCTGCTGGCCGAGGAGGTCGGCGAATACGCCCGCGCCGCGGCGCTTTTCGACAGCGTCCTGGCCCGGCGGCGGCAGCTGTTCGTCGGGGCATCGGCGGCCACGGCCGAAGCCCTGGCCGCCTCCGGCGGGGTGCGCGCCCGACTCAAGCCGCCGCAGCACGAGGAGGCCTGGCGGCGCCTGTCCGCGGCCCTGCCGGTGCTCAGGCGGCAGGCCCCCGGCAGCCCGCAGCTGCTGCGCGCGCTGGGGATGGCGGCCACCGTGCTGGGCAACGCCGACCGCTACGCGGAGGCGTCGCGGCTGATCGACGAAGGCATGGCCCTGTGCGACGGCCCCCTGGCCGACGACGAAGGCTGTTCGGGCTTCTGGCTGACCGCGGGCAGCTACCACGAACGCATCGGCCGTCCCGTGCAGGCCGTGCCGCTGCTCGAGCGCGCCCTGCAGGCGCGCCGGCAGCGGCTGGGCGACCGGCATGCCGACACCCTGGCCGTGGCCAGCCAGCTCGCGCTGGTGCATGCCGGCACCGGCAACCCGGGGCGCGGGCTGGCGCTGCTGGAGGAGGTGGTGCAGGCGCAGCGGCGCATCTACACCCGCCCCACCCAGGAGTCCCTGGCGGCGCTGCAGCACCTGTCGCGGCTGCGCTCGCTCGCCGGCGACAACGCGCGCGGCCTGGAGGCCAATGCCGAGTACCTGCGCCAGGCGCGCGCGCTGTTCGGCGAGGACCATCCGGATACGGCCCTGGGCCACGCCGAGCGCGGCGGCCTGCTGTTCGCCGAGGCGCGCTTCGCCGAGGCCGCCGCAGCCTATGCCGAGGCGGTGCGCGCCTACCGCGCCAGCGGCGGCGAGGCGGGCGCGGCCATCGCCGAGGGCAACCGTGCCGACGCCCTGCGCGAACTGGGCCGTCCTGCCGAGGCACTGCCGCTGCAGCAGGCCGCGCTGCGCACCATGGAACGGCTGTTCGGCCCCGACAGCCCGCGCGTGGCCGGGCGCCTGAGCAACCTGGCCCGCACCGAGGCCGCACTGGGCCGCCATGCCCGGGCGCTGGCCACCTACGACCGCAGCCTCCGCATCTACCAGGGCCAGGCGCAGGAACACGGCGGCGGCGGCGCCAATGCGGCCTACGTGGCGGCCTGGCGTGCGCGCAGCCTGCTGGCCCTGGGGCGCGCGGCGGAGGCCGAGGCGGTGCTGCGGCAGAGCGTGGCCCGGATCGAGGCCGAGCCGGAGCCCAGCCCGCGCCTGCGCGGCGAGGCCCTCGCCTTCCTGGTCGAGGCCGCCTGCCGCAACCGCGCCGCCGACTGCGCGCCGCTGCGCGAGCAGGCGCAGGCCGCCCTGCGCGGCGCAGTGCCGGGCGTGGCCGCGCGGCGCCTGCGCGACGCCCTGGCCGCGACCGGCGGCTGACGCTGTCACTTCCCGCCGGCGCTCCGCGTATGCCGGGTCAGGGCCGCCCGTCCGCGGCGGTCGCCCGCCACCACAGGAGCACCGCGATGAAGACCCCGACCCCCGCCTCCGTGCGCCGCGCCGCCCTGGCCCTGCTGGGCGCCTGCCTGCCGGCCGTCGCCGGCGCGGCGCCGTGCCTGGTCGGCACCTGGGAGCCGATCGGCAACGCCGCCGCCGAGTGGATGCAGAAGAACGCGCCGGGCGCGCGCCTGGCCATCGACCGGCAGCAGGCCGCGATCAGTTTCCGCGCCGACGGCACCTACGCCACCGACGCCGCGGTGGACGCCACCGTCTCCTCGGCCGCGGGCGGCAGCGCGCGCACCCGCGGCACCCGCTTCCAGGCCAGCGGCACCTGGAGCACGGAGGGCGACACCCTGGTCATGAAGCCCTCGCGCGAGTCGGTGCGCGGCGACATGGAGGTCGCAGGCCCCAACGGCGCGCGCATCCGCGTGCCGCTGCCCTCGGGTGCGCCGCAGGTGCAGCGCCTGCAGTACAGCTGCGCCGGCGCGGGCATGGAGACGCGCATGGCCATCCCCAACGCCACGCCCATCGTGCAGCGCTACCGCCGCAAGGACGCCTGAGCCGGCGGTTCAGCCCGGCAGGCGGAAGAACGCGCGCGCGGTGGCGGTGCTGTTGGCCGCGGTGAGGGCGGCGTCCTCGCCGCGGTCGCGCGCCAGCTCGGCGACGATGTGCGGCAGGAACGCCGGCTCGTTGCGGCGGTCCTTCGGCATGGGCTGCAGCGTGCGCGGCAGCAGGTAGGGCGCGTCGGTCTCCACCATCAGCCGCCCGGCGGGGACGTGCCGCACCAGCTCGCGCAGGTGCGCGCCGCGGCGCTCGTCGCACAGCCAGCCGGTGATGCCGACGTACCAGTCGCGGTCCAGGTAGTCGAACAGCTCCTCGCGCGTGCCGGTGAAGCAGTGCACCACCGCCGGGCCGAGGCGGCCGTCGAACTGGCGCATGATCTCCAGGAAGTCGGCGTGCGCGTCGCGCTGGTGCAGGAACAGCGGCTTGCCGGTCTGCGCGCCGATCTCCAGCTGGCGCTCGAACGCGCGCCGCTGCGCCGGGCGCGGGGAGAAGTCGAGGAAGTAGTCCAGCCCGCACTCGCCCACCGCCACCACTTCCGGGTGCGCGTGCAGCGCCCGCATCTCCGCGTCGCACTCCTCGGTGTACTCCACGGCGTGGTGCGGGTGCACGCCGGCGGTGGCGTAAAGGAAGCCGGGGTGCGCGCGCGCCAGCTGCAGTGCCCGCGGCGAATGCTCGCGGCTGGCGCCGGTGACCACCATCTGCATCACGCCGGCGTCGCGCGCGCGCTGCAGCACCGCGTCGCGGTCGCGGTCGAAGCTGTCGTGGGTGAGGTTGGCGCCGATGTCGACCAGGTGCATTGCGGGGCTGTCACGGGGAACGCGGAGGCGCGATTGTAGAGTGTCCGCTCCCGACGTCCGAGGAGAACGCCATGCGCATCCGGTCCCGCGTCCTCGCCACCGCCCTGCTGGCCCTGGCGGCGGCCGGCGCGGCCGCGCGGGAGGGCCCCGCCTACGGACCGCGCCTGGAGGGCTTCGACTACCCGCACCCGGTGCGCATCCACACGTTCGAGTCGCAACGCCAGGCGCTGGAGATGGCGTACATGGACGTGCCGCCGGCCGCCGGCCGCGGCAACGGCCGCACGGCGGTGCTGCTGCACGGCAAGAACTTCTGCGCCGCGACCTGGGAGCGCACCATCGCCGCGCTCGCGCACGCCGGCTACCGGGTGATCGCGCCGGACCAGGTCGGGTTCTGCAAGTCCGGCAAGCCGCAGGGCTACCAGTATTCGCTGGCGGGCCTGGCGGCCAACACCCGCGCGCTGCTGCGGTCGCTGGGCGTGGAGCGCAGCGTGGTGGTGGGCCATTCCATGGGCGGCATGCTCGCGATCCGCTACGCGCTGATGTACCCGGAGGCGGTCGAGCACCTGGCGCTGGTCGGGCCGATCGGCCTGGAGGACTGGCGTGCCGAGGGCGTGCCCTACCAGAGCATCGAGCAGTGGTATGCGGGCGAGCTGCGCACCACCTACGACGGCATCCGCCGCTACCAGATGGAGGTCTATTACGCCGGCGCCTGGGAGCCGGAGTTCGAGCGCTGGGCGCGCATGCAGGCCGGCATGTACCTCGGCCCCGGCCGCGAACAGGTGGCCTGGAGCCAGGCGCTGACCTACGACATGGTCTACCAGCAGCCGGTGGTGTACGAGTTGCCGCAGCTGGCGGTGCCGACCACGCTGTTCATCGGCCTGCACGACCGCACCGCCATCGGCAAGGCCGCCGCGCCGCCGGCCGTGCGCGAGCGGCTGGGCGACTACCGCGCGCTCGGCCGCCGCGCGGCCCAGGCCATCCCGGGGGCGCGCCTGGTCGAGTACGCCGACCTGGGCCACTCGCCGCAGGTGCAGGACCCGGACCGCTTCCACGCCGACCTGCTGCGCGCGCTTTCCGTCTCCCGGTAGGCCGGCCCGCCGCCGCGGGCCGCAGGATCCTGTCGGCGCCGGCCTGCCGGCGACGCGGTGGCGCCGGCGGGGCCATGCCACCGGGTTC
>DASRYN010000338.1:0-2887 GCA_035687185.1 Pseudoxanthomonas sp.
CCGCCACGGGCAGCGCGAACGACAGCATCAGCAGGGCGAAGCAACGGAGCGGGCGGGACATCGGGCTGCATCCTAACGGATTGGCGGCGCCGGTTCGCCCCTTGCCTCGCGGCAGGGACGGGGAACGGCGTTGGCTGGAGCACGATGGTCGTGAGAAAGCGGTGAATCCGGTCTGAACTTATCCACATCCCGCGCGACGGGGTTCAGGCACATGCGCACGCTCTCAGTAGATCTCGGCCACGCAGCAGCGCAATGAGCCGCCGCCGGCCTCGATCGCCGCCAGCGGCACGGCCGCTACCTCGAACCCGGCCGCGGCCAGCGCCCGGTGCTGCGCCGGCCGCAGGCTGTCGGCGGCGGCCCGGCTCATCCAGGCCCGGTGCGCGGACAGGGCGATGGCGTTGGCCGCGAAGGCCGCCTGCTGGGCCGGGGCCAGGCGCACCGCGTGCGGGGCGTACAGGGCGGCGATGGCCTCGGCCACCGCGGGGTCGGCGAAACCGGACGGGCTGACCAGCACCGCGCGCCCGGCCAGGACCGCCAGCACCACGTTGGCGTGGTATTCGCCCGGGGCCAGGTCGAACAGCAGGGTGGCACGCAGGCCGAAGGCCGCGTGCATCAGCCGCGCGCCTTCCGCGTCGCAGCGCTCGGACAGGCCGCAGAAGCCCAGCCCGCGGGCGCGGTCGATCACCAGCGAACCGGTCAGCTCGCACGGATGCGGCTGGCCGGACAGGTCGACCTCGCGGCAGCCGAGCACGTCGCGGAAGAAGCCGCGGATGTCGGCACGCGCGGCCTCGCGCCGGCGCACGGGGTGGCGCATGCGTCCCACGACCAGCCGCCCGGGCGCGCTGGCGAAGACGTTGTTGGGGAACACCGCGTCCGGCGTGGCCGGGTCGCCCGGGAAGGCGAATACCGGCAGCTCGGCGGCCAGCACGCGGTGCAGGGCGCGGTGCTCGGCCAGGGCGGCGGCGGGGTCGAACGCCGCCGCGGCGGCCATGTAGCGGTTGTCCTGCGCCGATTCCTCGGCGCGGGCGAAGCCCTCGGGCGCCACCAGGAACGCGGCGCGCGCGGTGGCCGGGCCGAAGTCCGGGGCGCAGCCGCGCGCGAACGCCAGGAAGCGCGCCGGGTCGGCGGTGATCACGCCGCCTCGCGCCGCGCCGTGGCCTGCAGCGCGCGCTCGACCAGGGCCCAGTCCGCGCCGGGGCGGTGGGCCCCCTCGCTGAGCACCTGGCGGAAGGCGCGCCCGCCCGGCTGGCCGTGGAACAGGCCCAGCACGTGGCGGACGATGTGCTTGAGCGCCACGCCTGCCGCCAACTGGGCCTCCACGTAGGGGCGCAAGCCGCGCAAAAGTTCGTCGCGGCCGCGCGGGCGGCCGCCGTACAGGTCCGCGTCCAGCCGGTGCAGCAGGTAGGGATCGTGGTAGGCGGCGCGGCCGAGCATCACCCCGTCGGCGTGCGCCAGTTGCGCCCGCGCCTGCTCCAGCGAGGCGATGCCGCCGTTGACCGCCACCTGCAGGTCCGGCCGCTCGCGCTTGAGCCGCCATGCCCACTCGTAGCGCAGCGGCGGCACCTCGCGGTTCTCCTTGGGCGACAGGCCCTGCAGCCAGGCGTTGCGCGCGTGCACCACGAACGTGCCGCAACCGGCCGCGGCCACGGCGTCGACGAACGCGCGGAAGCGCTCGTACTCGTGGTCGTCGTCCACGCCCAGGCGGCACTTCACGGTCACCGGCACGCGACGGCCGCCGGCCGAGGCGCCCTGGACCATCGCCGCCACGCACTCGGCCACCAGGCCCGGTTCGCGCATCAGGCAGGCGCCGAAGCGTCCGGCCTGCACCCGGTCCGACGGGCAGCCGCAGTTGAGGTTCACCTCGTCGTAGCCCCACTCGGCGCCGATGCGCGCGGCCTGCGCCAGCAGCTCCGGCTCGCTGCCGCCCAGTTGCAGCGCCACCGGGTGCTCCACCGGGTCGAAGCCCAGCAGCCGCTCGCGGTCGCCCAGCACCACCGCATTGGCGTGCACCATCTCCGTGTACAGCCGCGTATGCGGCGCCAGCAGCCGGTGGAACACGCGGCAGTGGCGGTCGGTCCAGTCCATCATCGGGGCGACGGACAGGCGCAGCGAGGCCGCGTGGGCGGTGGCCGGGAGGCCGGGGTTGGCGGTCGGGACGGTCATGCGGGCGGAAAAGGCGGTGCGGTCGCCATTGTCGCCGCGCGCGCGGCCGGGCGCACGGGCCGGAGTGGGCGGCGTTCATCCGGGCCACGGCGCGGCGCTCGCGCCGGCCGCGGGCGTGGTCGGCTCAGCCGGCGCGCTCGCTGGTGATGGTGGCGCCTTCGCGCATGGTCCGGGTCACCGGGGTGTTCTCGACCACTTCCAGCAGCCGGCGCCACTGCGCCTCGTCGAGGCTGCCGCTGGCGTGCAGGCGGCGGTGGATGTGCATGCGGCCGTCGGCGGCGCGGTGCATGTGCAGCTCGGCGCGCAGCCGGCCCAGTTCCCAGCCCTTGCGCTCGGCGTACATGCGCAGCGTGATCGCGGTGCAGGCCGCCAGCGCGGCCAGATAGAGGTCGTACGGCGCGGCGCCCTGCCCGCCCCCGCCCAGCGCGGGCGGCTCGTCGACCGCGAACTCGCGGCCGCCGACGCTCACGGTGTGCAGGTAGTTGCGGTCGCCGGAGACGATGGTGGCGTGGGTGTCGGCCATGGGGTTCCTGCTGCGTCGGATACCGGTGGCGGCCACCTTAGCGCAGCGGGACGATAGCGCACGCGGTCAGTCGCCGCGGGCGCCGCGCTCCCCTTGGGCGTCGGGCGTGGCCTGCGCGCGCTCGCGCAGAGCGCGCTCCAGGGCCGCGTCGGGCCGCAGGGGGCGATCCCAGCGGCGGTAGCTGTCGGCCAGCGCCAGGCG
>DASRYN010000339.1:0-4213 GCA_035687185.1 Pseudoxanthomonas sp.
CGGCGCTTCCCGCCGGTACGGAAGCGCCCGCCGACGCGGTGGCCGCGCCCGGGCTGCCCGCGCTGCGCGCGCCGCTGCCGGAACCGCAGGCGGCCCCGGCGGCCGAGGCCGCCGACGGCCCGATGCTCGACTTCACCGAACTGGATCGCGACCTGGTCGACATCTTCGTCGAGGAAGGCGGCGACCTGCTCGACCACGTCGACCGCCTGCTGCAGGAACTGCGCGAAGACCCGTCCTCGCGCGAGACCATCGTCGGCCTGCAGCGCGACCTGCATACGCTCAAGGGCGGTGCGCGCATGGCCGGCATCGCCACCATCGGCGACCTCGGCCACGTGATCGAATCGCTGCTGGAAGGCGCGGCCGAACACCGCACCGAGCTGCAGCGCGACGACGTGCGCCTGCTCGAGCGCGGCTTCGACACCCTGCACAAGCTGCTGGTGCGCACCCGCGCGCATCGCGTCACCGAGATGCCGCAGGCGCTGATCGACGAGTTCGAGGCGCGCATCCGCGGCGAGGCCTACGTGCCGGCCCCGGCCGGGTCGGCCGAGGCGGACTACGTCTCGCAGCTGGCCGCCCCGGCCGTGGAGCCCGCCGCGGCGGCGGACGCCGCCGAAGCACGGGCGACGGATGCCGCGGACGTGGCACCGGCCGCCGGGCCGGCACCGCGCGCCGCCGAGCCCGCGCCTGTGGCCGCCTGGATCGCCACCGCGCCGCTGTCCGCGCCGGTGCCGCTCGAGCCGCAGCCCGAGGAAGAACTGCTGCCGCGCGTGCAGCAAGAGCAGGTGCGCGTGCGCGCCGACCTGCTCGACAACCTGGTCAACCATGCCGGCGAAGTGGCCATCTACCGCTCGCGCCTGGAGCAGCAGCTGGGTGCGTTCCGCGGCGCCCTGGCCGAGCTGGACCGCACCAATGCGCGACTGCGCGACCAGCTGCGCCGCCTGGATCTGGAGACCGAGGCGCAGATCGTGGCGCGCTACCAGCGCGAGCAGGACAGCGCCGACCCGACCTTCGACCCGCTGGAGCTGGACCGCTTCTCCACCCTGCAGCAGCTCAGCCGCGCGCTGAACGAGTCGGCGGCCGACCTCACCGGCCTGCAGGGCGTGCTGGACGACCTCGCGCGCCAGTACGACACGCTGCTGCAACAGCAGTCGCGCGTCAGCTCGGAGCTGCAGGACGGCCTGATGAGCGCGCGCATGGTGCCGTTCGACAGCGTGGTGCCGCGCCTGCGCCGCGTGGTCCGCCAGGCCGCGCACGACACCCGCAAGCAGGTGCAGCTGCGGCTCGACGGCACCCACGGCGAACTGGACCGCAACGTGCTCGACCGCATGGTCGCGCCGCTGGAGCACATGCTGCGCAACTCGGTGGCCCATGGCCTGGAGCTGCCGAAGGATCGCCGCGACGCCGGCAAGCCGGAGGAAGGCACCATCACCATCGCGCTGCGGCGCGAGGGCTCGGAAATCGTGCTGCAGGTGTCCGACGACGGCCGCGGCCTGGACCGCGCCGCCATCCGCCGCCGCGCCGAGCAGCGCGGGCTGATCAAGCCCGACGCGGTGCTCACCGACGCCGAGCTGGACTCGGTGATCTTCGAGTCCGGCTTCAGCACCTCCGAGCAGGTCAGCCAGCTGGCCGGCCGCGGCGTGGGCATGGACGTGGTCCGCAACGAGGTGCGCCAGCTCGGCGGCACCGTGGAAATCGACTCGGTCGCTGGCAAGGGCGTGGTGTTCACCCTGCGCCTGCCGCAGACGCTGGCGGTCACCCAGGCGGTGTTCGTTCAGATCGGCGAGACCACCTACGCGGTGCCGGTGGCCTCGGTCAGCGGCATCGGCCGCATCTCGCGCGAGCGCTTCGAGGCGGGCGTGGGCGGCTACCGCTACGCGGGCGAGGAGTACGCGCTCCACGACCTGGGCCTGCTGGTCGGCCAAGGCCCGGCCAAGGCCGAGGGCCAGGCGCAGGTGCCGCTGCTGCTGGTGCGCGCCGGCGACCTGCGCGCGGCCGTGGCCATCGACCAGGTGGTCGGCAACCGCGAGATCGTGGTCAAGCCGGTGGGCCTGCAGATCTCCTCGATCCCCGGCATCTACGGCGCCACGATCACCGGCGACGGCCGCGTGGTGGTCATCCTGGACGTGGCCCCGCTGGTGCGCCGCCACCTGGCGCAGCCGGAACGGCCGGCCGCCGAGGCCGCGCCGCCGCAGCAGCGCTACGTGCCGCTGGTGATGGTGGTGGACGATTCGCTGACCATGCGCAAGGTCACCGGCCGCGTGCTGGAGCGCCACAACTTCGAGGTGGTCACCGCGCGCGACGGCGTGGAGGCGCTGGAGCGGCTGGAGGAGCGCGTCCCCGACCTGATGCTGCTGGACATCGAGATGCCGCGCATGGACGGCTACGAGCTGGCCACGGCCATGCGCGCCGACGACCGCTTCCGCGGCGTGCCGATCGTGATGATCACCTCGCGCACGGGCGAGAAGCACCGCCAGCGCGCATTCGAGATCGGCGTGCAGCGCTACCTCGGCAAGCCGTACCAGGAGCTGGACCTGATGCGCAACGTCTACGACCTGCTGGGGATCGCACGTGTCCGCGAGTGACCCGGCCCGGCCGGTGGCCCTGCTGGCGCGCCCCGGCCAGGCGCGCCAGCGCCTGCGCCAGGCGCTGGAGGCGGCGGGCGCGCGCATCGTGCTGGAGGAGGATCCCTGCGCGCTGGACGCCGCCGCGCTGGCCGCGGCCGCGCCGCAAGCGGTGCTCGTCGCGCTGGAGCCGGCGGTGGAGGATGCGCTGGAAGCGCTGGAACCGGTGCTGGAGGCGCCGGGCATGCTGGCCATCTTCGACGAGGCCGAGCTGGCCGCGCGCCGCGACGGCTGGGAGGCGCAGCGCTGGATCCGCCACCTGTCGGCCAAGCTCAACGGCCACGACGACGTGCTGCCCCCCGGCCACGAGCGCGATCTGGCGATGGAACTGGAGCCCGGGCACCCGGTGACGCCGCAGCAGGTGCATGCCGACGCGCCGTTCGCCCCGCACCTGGCCGAGGCCGCCGCGCTGGCCGGCGGCCTGCCGCAGGACAGGCCCGGCGGCGCGCCGCCGCCGCCGTCGGACTGGGCACTGCTGGACGAGGTGCCGGTGCAGGCCCCGGCGCGCACCGCGCCGCCGCCGCTGCCGGACTTCTCCAACCTGGAGCTGGTGGAGCTGGAGCCGGTGGCGCCGGCCGGCCGCGCCGCGGGCGTGGTGCTGGTGATCGGCGGCATCGGCGGGCCGGATGCGCTGCGCAAGCTGCTGGCGGCGCTGCCGCCGGAGTTCGGCCGCGCGGTGCTGGTGCAGCTGCGCCTGGACGGCGGCCGCTACGACAACCTGGTCAAGCAGATGGCGCGGGTGTCGGCGCTGCCGGTGGCCATGGCCATGCCGGGCGACCCGGTCGACGCCGGCACCGTCTACGTGCTGCCGGACCGCGTCGGCCTGGCCGCCGCGGCCGATGGCCTGCGCTTCGCCGACGTGCCCGACGGCGACGAGCCGGTGGCGGTGCTGCCGCCGGCCGAGAGTGCGGTGGTGGTGCTGAGCGGCGCCGAGCCCGCGCGGATGGAGGCGGTGCTGGCACTGGCCACGCGCGGCGGCCACGTCGCCGCCCAGGCGCTGGACGGCTGCTACGACGCCACCGCGGTGAGCCAGGTGGCGGCCGGCGGCGCCGAGCTCGGCACGCCGGCGGAACTGGCCGCCAGCCTGGCCGCGCGCTGGAACTGAGCGCGGATCGCATCGGGGAATACGCATGGCATACAACAGCGACGAAATCCGCGGCGTCATGATCCAGGTGGGGCACGAGCGACTGCTGCTGCCCAACGCCACCGTCGCCGAGGTGCTGGCGCGGGTGGAGGTGGAGCCGGTGGACGGCGCCCCCGACTGGCTGGCCGGACGGATCGCCTGGCACGGCTGGCAGGTGCCGATGGTCGCGTTCTCGCGGCTGGCGGGGCTGGGCGAGGAGCCAGCCGCCGCGCGCCGCCGCGGCGTGGTGCTCAAGGCGCTGGGCGGCGATCCGGACATGCCGTACTTCGCGCTGCAGACGGCCTCGTTCCCGCAGCTGGTCTCGGTGCCGCGCGACAGCCTGCTGGCCGACGCTTCCGAGGAGGACCTGCCGCGCGGCGTGCAGATGCGCGTGCTGCTGGGCGAGCAGGGCGCGCTGCTGCCGGACCTGGAAGGCGTGGAACGGATGATCGGCCAGGCGCTCGCCGCG
>DASRYN010000340.1:0-2423 GCA_035687185.1 Pseudoxanthomonas sp.
GGCCTGGCGCGCGGCCGCGGCGATCAGCCCGGTGTTCTTGTGCACGTCGGCGATGGCGGCCTGCGGCGAGAAGTCGCCCGCCAGCAGCTTCTCCGCCTTCACCCGCCCCACGTCGCTGGCCATGGGGCTGGCGTCGAGCACCTCCAGCAGGCGCCGCGGGTCCACCTCGTGGCGGCGCGCGAAGTTCACCGCCTCGGCCAGCGCGGTGACCATGCCGATCATGTAGAGGTTGACCGAGAGCTTGGCCAGCAACGCCGATGGCACCGCGCCGCAGGCGACGGTCGCGCGGCACATGGGCCGCAGCCGCGGCGCGACCGCGGCCACCGCCGCCGCCTCGCCGGCGAGCATCGCCACCAGGCGGCCCTCCTCGGCGGGGCGGCGCGAGCCGGACACGGGCGCCTCCACGTAGCGGCCGCCGGCGGCGCCGACGTCGGCTTCCAGGCCGCGGGAATACCCGGGCGTCACCGTGCCCATGCACACCAGCGTGCGTCCGCGCAGGCGCCTGGCGAAGTCCGGCGTGCCGCGGCCAAGCACGGCGTCGGTGGCCGCTTCGTCGGCCAGCATCACGATCACGGTGCGCGCCCGGGCGAAGACGGCATCGACGTCCTCCGCCACGTGGGCGCCGGCCTGCGCCAGCGGCGCGGCGCGCGCTGCGGTGCGGTTCCACACGCACAGCGGCGTGCCGGCGCGCGCCAGGTTCAGCGCCATCGGCTGGCCCATCAGCCCCAGGCCGAGGAAACCGAGCGTGTCCATGGCGCTGGCCATGCGCGCGCCCTTACAGGAACACCAGCACGCAGGAGGCGCCGGTCAGCACCGCCATGCCGCGGCCGAACAGGCGCATCCGCCGTTCGTCGCCCAGCGACGCGCGCAGGGCCGCGCCGAACGCGGCCCAGGCCGCGATGCAGGGCAGGCCCAGCACCAGGAACAGCGCCGAGATCGCCGTCACCGAGGGCCAGTAGCCGGCGCCGGCGCTGGTATAGGCCCCCACCGCGCCGATGGTCATCATCCAGGCCTTGGGGTTCACCGCCTGGAACACCACGCCCTTGGCGAAACCCGGAGCCCGCTCCGTGGCGGCCATGGGCGCGGAGGACATGCGCCACAGCTTCCAGGCCAGGTACAGCAGGTAGCCGGCGCCGACGAACTTCAGCGCCCAGTGCAGCGCCGGCAGGCGCAGGAACAGCGCCCCCAGCCCGGCGGCCACCGCCCACAGCAGCGCCTGGAACCCGACGGTGATGCCCAGCACCAGCGGCAGCGTGCGGCGGAAACCCACCGCCACGCCGGAGGCCGCCAGCATCAGGTTGTTGGGGCCGGGGGTGATGGTGCTGACGAAGGCGAACATCGCGGCGGCGAGCAGCGTGGTGCTCATGGCGGGCATGGCGTGGGGAGGGTGGGGGCAGTATCGTCGGGCCAATGGACCAGTCGAAGTCACGAATGCACCAGTCCAATCCCGGCGATGCGCGGCACTGGCGGCCGCGGCTGGAGCGCGGTGCGGACGCCACCGCCTACCGGCGGATCGTCGAGGCGCTGGAGCGGGCCATCGCCGCGGGCGAGCTGCGGCCCGGCGCGCGGCTGCCGCCGCAGCGCGAGCTGGCGCCGGCGCTGGGCCTGAGCGTGGGCACGGTGGCCGCGGCCTACGTGGAGGCCGAGCGCCGCGGCCTGGTGCACCGCCACGTCGGCCGCGGGACCTTCGTGGCCACCGCCGCGCCGCCGCGCCGCCGCCGCCGCCGCTCCGGGGTGATCGACCTGTCCACCAACTTCCCGCCATACCAGGTGGCCGACGGGCCCATGCGCGAGCTGCTGGGCCAGTTGATCCGCGACGCCGATGTGGCCGAGCTGCTGGGCTACCCGGAACCGGCCGGCAGCCGCCGCCACCAGGAGTGCGTGGCGGCCTGGACCCTGCGCCACTCCGGTTTCCGCCGCGTGGCCGCCGGCGAGTTCGTGCTGTGCAACGGCGCCACCCAGGCGCTGTCGGTGGTGCTGGCGCACCTGCTCTCGCGCGGCGACCCGGTGCTGTGCGAAGCCCGCACCTACGGCGGCTACCGCTTCGCCGCGGCGCAGCTCGGGTGTACCCCGGTGCCGGTCGCGCTGGATGCGGAAGGCGTGGTGCCCGAGGCGCTGGAGGCCGCCGCCGCGCGCAGCGGTGCGCGGGTGGTGCTGCTGGTGCCCACGCTGCAGAACCCGACCGCGGCGATCGCCTCGCCGCAGCGGCGGCGGGCCATCGTCGAGGTGGCGCGGCGGCGCGGGCTGTGGATCGTGGAGGACGACGTCTACGGCGGCCTGCTGGAGCCCGGCACGCACCCGGTGCCGCTGGCCGAGCTGGCGCCCGAGCGCGTGTTCCACGTCTCGGGCATCTCCAAGTCGGTGGCGCCGGGCCTGCGCCTGGGCTGGGTACGCCCCCCGGCCGACCGCCTGCAGGCGCTGGC
>DASRYN010000341.1:0-2059 GCA_035687185.1 Pseudoxanthomonas sp.
CTCGGCGCCGGCCAGGTCCATCGCCGCCGCCAGTTCGTCGAGGTTGGCCGCGCCGATGCGATAGGCCATGCCGTGCTTGCACGCGACCAGCCAGCGGGCGTGGCCGCCGTCGGTCATGAGCATCTGGTTGCCGCCGTCGCCGCGGTCGTCGGCCAGCCGGCCGTCATCGCGCAGGCCGCGCTGCTGCATGGCCTGGGCGACCAGCGTGGCGAACTCGCGCCAGCGCAGCCCGGCCAGGGCGCGCAGCCCGGCCTCGGTCTCGGTCTCGGTGCGGCGCACCAGCCACAGGTAGGGCAAGGCCACGACGCTGGCCAGGGCGGCCAGCCCCAATCCGATGATCCAAGACGACATGCAGTCCCCGCGGGCGGTCCCCTGTGGGGACGGATGTTAGCGCAGGCGGGCCGGCCGGGCCCGGACATGAGGCGGCCCGCCAACCCAGGAGCCGAGAGGGGAGGGGAGCAAACGGCTGAGTATGGATTGGCGGGCCGGTTTCGATTCTGCCGCAACCTTTTGTGCTTTGCAACAAAAGTGCGGCGCGGCGGAGCGGGTCAGCCGGGCATCGGCGGCCGGGCGCTGGGCTCGTCGCCGTACGGCGCGTCGGCCCGCTGCTGCAGCTGGCGGGTGAGCGCGTCGATCCGCGCGCCGAGGGCGTCCAGGTCCTCCCGGGTGGGCACGTCCATCTGCCGCAGCGCCTGCTGCACGCGGTGTTCGAAGGCCCGGCCCACGCTGTCCCAGGCCTCGCCGGCGCGGGCCTGCGCACGGCCCAGCGCGGCGTCCAGCGCCTGCCGCAGGCCTTCCAGTCGCGCTGCGGCGCCGTCGGGCCCGACGCCCGCGCCGACCGCGCGTCCTTCCTCGGCCAGCTGTTCGAACAGGCGGCTGCCCTCGGCCTGCGCCCGTGCCAGCGCGCCCAGGCCGGCCAGCCAGACCTGCTGCGCCGACTCGCCCAGCTCGCGGACGGTTCGCCCAGCCTGTGCATGGAGCTCGGCGGCGCTGGCGAAGGTGCGCGTGCTCTCGTTCTGGTCCATGACCCGGCCCTCGCGTGTGTGGACCGCGCCAGTATGGTGGCCGCCGCGACAAGGCGGCGTGAGGCGGTCAGCGCAGCTTTTCGTCCAGCACGCGGCGGATCTCGCTTTCCACCAGGCCGCGCATGGCCGAGAACAGGAAGCCCAGCTCGGCCACCACGCGCACCTGCCGCGGCAGCAGCTCGACCCGCCCCTGGATGCCGGGCCCGGACAGGCGCAGGGCCTGGCCTTCCCAGCGCGGCGACAGCCCGTAGCGTTCGTGCAGCCGGGCGGCGACGTCCTCCACCACGCGGCGCGCGTCCTCGGGCGCGAGCGAGTGGGCGTGCACGATGTCGATGCGGGACACGGAGGCGATTCCTGCGGCGGCTGCCGCGCGCGCCAGGCGCGGGAGCGTGGGTGAGTTTGCTAGTCTGCCACGCATGCCGGAACTGCGCCTCCACTTCAGCAACCGCCAGCAACCCGACCACCCGCTCGCGCCCGGCGTGCACCGACTGGTGCGCCAGGCGACGGGCACGCTCGGCATCGGCGAGGCCGCGCAGGGCGCGCTGCTGGCGCAGTTCTGCGTCGACCGGCGCGGGCTGTGGCTGCAGGTGGCCAACGGCGCGCGCGGGCTGCACGTCAACGGCCGGCCGGTGCGGCGCATGGCCCTGCTGCGGGCCGGCGACGCGGTCTATGCCGACGGCGTGGAGCTGGTCGTGCAGGCGCCGCCGCCCCGGCACGGCCTCCC
The DNA here is from genome assembly GCA_035687185.1 of Pseudoxanthomonas sp. Classification (GTDB taxonomy): domain Bacteria; phylum Pseudomonadota; class Gammaproteobacteria; order Xanthomonadales; family Xanthomonadaceae; genus Pseudoxanthomonas. The sequence continues at coordinate 1,750 of DASRYN010000341.1, forward strand.
CGGCGAGGCCGGCGACCATTCGGCCGACCCGTGCGTGGTGCTGCGCGGCGTGGGCGGCAGCCACCACGGCCGCAGCTTCACCCTGGGGCCGCCGCGCCTGGTCGGCGCGGGGCGCGAGGCGGACATCCGCATCGAGGACCCGGCCTTCCCGCCGCGCCATGCGGTCTTCGAGCGCCGTGGCGACCGCGTGCTGCTGCGCGACCTGGGCGCGGGCGAGGGCAGCGTGGTCAACGGCGTGCCGGTGCGCGACGCCATCCTCTCGGCCGGCGACCAGGTGGTGTTCGACGGCCGCCACCGCTTCGTGGTCGAG
>DASRYN010000342.1:0-5159 GCA_035687185.1 Pseudoxanthomonas sp.
CCGCACCGCCGCCGGCGCGCCGCGCAGCTTCGCGCTGGCCGATGGCACGCGGGTGCACATGAACGGCGACAGCGAACTGCGCGCGCGCCTGTGGCTGCTGCAGCGGCGGGTGGAGCTGGCGCGCGGGCAGGCCAGCTTCGAGGTCGCGCCGGACCGCCGTCCCTTCGCCGTGCACGCCGCCGGCCTGGTGGTGCGCGACATCGGCACCACCTTCGACGTGGCGCTGGAACGCGACCAGGCGCGCATCGCCGTGAGCGAAGGACGCGTGCACGTGGCCGCCGGCGCGCGCCTGCTGGCGGACCTGCGTGCCGGCGACGGCGCGCGCGTGGCCTACGACGGCCGCACGGTGCGCCTGGAGCGCGGCGAGGCGGACGCGATGACCGCGTGGCGGCGCGGCCGCGTCGTGTTCCGCGACGTGCCGCTGCGCGAGGTGGCCGAGCGCTTCAACCGCCTCAACCCGCTGCGCCTGCACGTGGAGGACGAGGCCGCCGGCGCGCTGCGCCTGACCGGCAACCTGACCGCCGGCGACCTCGCCTCGCTGCGCGCCTTCCTCGACGAGCAGCCCACGCTGTCCACGCGCGTGGCCGACGACGGCATCCACGTCGCCAGCCGCCGCCGCGCGCGGGCGCCGCAGCGCTAGCCGCACCGGCCGCGGTGTAAGAAAAAATTCACGGAAAAAACGGTGCCCGATCCGCTTCCGAACCCATCGTAGTCCAGGCATGCGCGGCGACGTCCGCGCCCTTCGTCACCACCCCCACTGGACCCCACGATGCGTCGAACCCTCGTTCTTTCCATCGCCCTCGCCCTGGCCGCCACCGCGACCGCGCAGGAAGCCGCCACGGTCGCGGCCGAAGCCATCCCCGCGCAGTCGCTGGACCGCGCGCTCAACGCGCTCTCGCGCCAGACCGGGCTGCAGTTCGTCTACGACGCGCAGGCCGCGGGCAACCCGGCCACGCGCGCGGTGCCGGCCGGGCTGCCGGCCGAGGAGGCGCTGCGGCGGCTGCTGGCCGGCACCGGCCTGCGCCACCGCTACCTCAACGCCGCCACCGTCACCATCGAGGCCGAAGCGGCCCCGGCGGCCGCGCCCGCCACCGGGCAGCCGGCGACGCCGCCCGCGGCCGGGGCGGGCGAGGCACAGTCCGGCGGCCCGGTGCAACTGGAGAGCATCGAGGTGGTGGGCAGCTACGCCCGCAGCCTCGAGCGCGCGGTGGACATCAAGCGCGCCGGCATCGGCTTCTCCGACTCCATCGTCGCCACCGACGTGGCCGACTTCCCCGAGCAGAACCTGGCCGAGGCGCTGCAGCGCATGCCGGGCGTGACCATCGAGCGCAGCAAGGGCCTGGGCACCAAGGTCAACGTGCGCGGCCTGCCGTCCGAGTACACCCACGTGTCGATCAACGGCCTGGCCACCGCCTCGGGCAGCGGCGGGCGCGACGTGGAGTTCGACATCTTCGCCTCGGAGATCATCCAGCAGGTGACGGTGCAGAAGTCGCCGACGGCGGCGGACGAGGAGGGCGGCATCGCCGGCTCGGTGCTCATCTCCACCGCGCGGCCGTTCGACTACACCGGGCGCAAGCTGGTGGCCTCGGCCGAGGGTGCGTTCAACTCCATCTCCGAGGAGACCGACCCGAAGTTCTCGTTCCTGGCCAGCGACACCTGGGGCGACTGGGGCGCGCTGGTGTCGTTCTCGACCGCCAGGCGCACCAACCGCACCGACTCCACCTCCGGCATCAACTTCCGCCCCATGTCGCGCTTCCTTGGGGCCTCGGGCACGCGCGGCACCCAGGCCGCCGAGGTGCTGGCGCGCGACGCGGGCGTGGTCGTGCGCGACCGCACCGACACCGGCGAGACCAACCTGATCGTGTTCCAGGACAAGGTCGGCGACCGCGTGTACCTCAACGAGCAGGACAAGTGGGGCGCCACCGCGTCGCTGCAATACCGGCCCAGCAGCCGCTTCAGCCTGACCTTCGACGCCATGCTCGGCGGCTACGACGCCACCGAGGACGAGTACGACGCGGCGGCGTACTCGGCCTCCAGCCGCAGCACGCTGGAGACGATCCACGAGTACGACGACCGCACCCTGTCCGAGTACGGCATGGTGGTCCTGCGCGACGTGTCCTACACCGCCACCCAGCACGAGTTCCTGAGCAAGGAGCGGGTCAACGAGACCGACTACGCGCAGTACAGCCTGGCGCTGGACTGGAAGGGCGACGTCTGGGGCGTGGACGCCATGGTCGGCTACTCCGGCGCGGAGAAGACGCTGGACTACGCCAACCTCAAGCACGTGGCCTACGCGCCCTCGCGCACCCGCTGGACCGGACGCAGCGGCGAGACCGTCCCCAGCGCCAACCCGGGCACCATCGACATGTACGGCGCGCCGGAGCTGTACCTGTTCGAGGCCTACGAGACCACGCTGGAGAAGATCACCGACGACAAGTATGCCGCGCAGGTCGACGTGAGCCGCGCGATGGACCTGGCGTTCCTGCCCGCGCTGCGCACCGTGCAGTTCGGCGCGCGCTACACCGACAAGTCCAAGGAGCGCAATTACGGCGAGCTGAAGATCACCGGCCCGGGGGCCGGCGATACCTCCTGGGTCAACACCCGCACCCTGGCCGACAGCCCGCTGCGGTGGATCAGTGACCTGGTGCCGGGTGGCGCCTACACGGTCAAGGACCTGGACTGGCAGCAGGCGTCCAACGACTGGGCGCGCGGCTACTTCCGCTACCCCGGCTTCTCCACCCCGTTCGACGACGGCCAGTACTACCGCGTGGACGAGGAGGTGGCCAGCCTGTACGCGATGGCCGACTTCGCCTTCGACCTGGGCAGCGTGTCGGTGAACCTCAACGCCGGCGCGCGCTACGTCGACACCGCGGTGCAGTCCTACGGCTACCACCCGGTGCAGAACCCGGACGGCAGCACCGGCTACACCGACGCGCCGGTGTCGCGGAAGGGCGATTACAGCGACGTGCTGCCCAGCCTGAACCTGACCGCCGAGCTGGCGCCGGACCTGCTGCTGCGCGCGGCGGCCTCCGAGACGCTGATCCGCCCGGCGCTGACCGACGTGGCCTACAAGCGCACCGCCAGCTGGAGTTCGTTCCGCTTCACCGACGGCAACCCCGACCTGCAGCCCACGTACGCCAGGCAGTGGGAGATCGGCCTGGAGAAGTACCTGGAGGACGGCGGCCTGCTGGCGGCGTCGTACTTCCACAAGAAGATCGACGGGGTGGTGATCAACTCGCTGACCGGCGTGGTGGAGAACGTGGCGGTCTACAACGCCAACGGCACGCTCAACGGCCACTTCGACTTCGACGTCTACCAGCCGGTCAATGCCGACGGCTCGTACGACGTGGACGGCATCGAGCTGATCGCGCAGCTGCCGCTGGGCACGCTGCACCCGGCGCTGGAAGGGTTCGGCATCAATGCCAACTACACCATGCTCGACAGCTCCCTGGCCGGCGAGTCCGCGCTGGGCATCCAGACCCCGATGCCGGGCCTGGCGGAGAAGAGCTACAACTTCACCGCCTACTACGAGCACGACCGCTTCGACGCCCGCGTCTCGTACAACCACAAGGGCGAGTACGTCGAGTCCATCGGCTATGACATGTACCCGATCTGGCGCGACGCCTACGGCCAGGTGGACATCTCCATCGGCTACCGGCTGACGGACCACGTCAAGCTGAGCCTGAAGGGGATCAACATGACCGACGAGGAAACCACCGGGTACACGATGGACCCGGCCTTCCCGACCATGTACGAGCGCTCGGGCCGCCGCATCAGCCTGGGCATCCGCGCCGACTTCTGACCGGCGCACCGCGCCCGGCGGCCGCCGCGCCGCCGGGCATCCCCGCGACGGCGCGCGCCGTGCCGCCGCCCCCGAGAAGGAACCGAACATGCGCATCACGCCCCTCCTGCGGGCCGTGGCGGCCCTGGCCTGCGCCGCCGCCGTGCCGGCCGCGGCCGAAGACGGCCGCCGCTGGCTGGCCGGCGACCACCACGTCCACAGCGAATGGAGCGTGGACTGGGACCGCAGCACCACGCCGCCCACGCCGATCCGCGGCGGCGACTCCCCCTACAGCCGCACGCGCAACGCGCGCCAGGCGCTGGCCCACGGCCTGGCGTGGATCGTGCACACCGACCACGGCGGCCCGGGCCATTCGGCCGTCACCCGCGACCATGCCTGGCCGGCGCTGCTGCAGGCCAGGCGCGAGGTGCCGGAGCTGGTGCAGTTCAACGGCATGGAATTCGACGTACCCGGCGGCGAGCACGCTTCGTTGATCATCGCGCCCGGGCCGGCCGAGCGCGACGAACTGGTGGCCATCGAACGCGACTACGGCCGCGCCGAGCCGCTGCAGCCCGGCACCCGCGAGGACGGCCGGCTGATGCTGCGGGCCCTGGCGCACATGCGCGCGTTGCCGGCGCCGCCGCTGGTGTTCGTCAACCACCCCTCGCGCAGCGCCACCGGCGTCGGCCGCTGGGGCCAGGTGGAGCCGGTGGAGCTGCTGGCCTGGCACGACGCCGCGCCGCAGGTGCTGGTGGGCATGGAGGGCGCGCCCGGCCACCAGGCCGCGCCCGAGCGCGGGCTCTACCGCCACGCCGGTGCGCCCACCTTCGGCGGCTTCGACCAGATGACCGCCGAGGTCGGCGGCGTCTGGGACGGCATGCTGGCCCAGGGCCGCCGCTTCTGGATCACCGCGACCTCGGACTCGCACGTCAACCGCCGCGACGGCGGCCGCGACTTCGACCCCGGCGAGTACAGCAAGACCTACGTGTGGGCGCGGCACGAACCTGCCGACATCCTCGACGCCATGCGCCACGGGCGCATGTTCGCCGTCACCGGCGACCTGGTCGATGCGCTGGAACTGACCGTGCGCGGCCCGGACGGCGGCGATGCGGCCACGCTGGGCGGCACGCTGCGGGTGCCGGAGGGCGCGCGGCTGCGGGTGGAACTGCGCCTGCGCCAGCCCGCCGGGCCCAACGCCAACGGACAGCGGCCGCGGCTGGACCACGTGGACCTGATCGTCGGCGCGCGCGGCCCGGACGGCGCGCCGCGGATGGAGGTGCGCCGCGCCGGCGCGGGCGACTGGCGCCGCGACGGCCGCTGGCTGTCGCTGTCCTGGGAGATCGCGGCCCCGGCGGGCGGCGGCTTCCTGCGCGTGCGC
>DASRYN010000343.1:0-5477 GCA_035687185.1 Pseudoxanthomonas sp.
TGGCGATCTCCACCGGGGCCTGCACCAGCACCTGCCCGGTGTTCTCCTTCATCGCGTGCTCTTCGGCCAGGCGGATGATGGACAGCGACAGCGACTCGACGCTGCGCATGCGGCCATGGCCCTCGCAGCGCGGGCAGACGATCTGGCTGGATTCGCCCAGGCTCGGGCGCAGGCGCTGGCGGCTCATCTCCAGCAGGCCGAAGCGGGAGATGCGGCCCAGCTGCACGCGCGCGCGGTCGTAGCGCAGCGCGTTCTGCAGCCGGTTCTCGACCTCGCGCTGGTGCTTGGACGAGGCCATGTCGATGAAGTCGATCACCACCAGGCCGCCCAGGTCGCGCAGGCGCAGCTGGCGGGCCACTTCCTCGGCCGCCTCCAGGTTGGTGTGGAACGCGGTCTCCTCGATGTCGCCGCCCTTGGTGGCGCGCGCCGAGTTCACGTCGATGGCGGTCAGCGCCTCGGTCTGGTCGATCACCAGCGCGCCGCCGGAGGGCAGACGCACGGTGCGCTCGTAGGCGTTCTCGATCTGCGATTCGATCTGGAAGCGGTTGAAGAGCGGGATATCGTCCTTGTAGTGCTTGAGCTTGCGCAGGCTCTGCGGCATCACCTGTTCCATGAACTGCCGCGCGTCCCGGTACATCTCCTCGGTGTCGACCAGGATCTCGCCGATGTCGGCGCGCAGGTAGTCGCGCAGCGCGCGGATGATCAGGCGGCTTTCCTGGTAGATCAGGAACGGAGCCGGCTTGCTCAGGGCGGCCTCGGCGATGGCGCGCCAGACGCTGAGCAGGTAGTCCAGGTCCCACTGCAGTTCCTCGGCGTCGCGGCCGACGCCGGCGGTGCGGATGATCACCCCCATGTCGTCGGGGATGGTCAGCTTGTCCAGCGCCTCCTTGAGCGCGGCGCGGTCCTCGCCCTCGATGCGGCGCGACACGCCGCCGGCCGACGGCGAGTTGGGCATCAGCACCATGTAGCGGCCGGCCAGGGAGATGAAGGTGGTCAGGGCCGCGCCCTTGTTGCCGCGCTCGTCCTTGTCGACCTGGACCACGACCTCCTGGCCCTCGCGCAGCAGCTCGCGGATGCCGGCCTTGTTCGGGTCCGCGCCGGCCTGGAAGTAGTCGCGGGAGATTTCCTTCAGCGGCAGGAACCCGTGGCGCTCGGCGCCGTAGTCGACGAAGGCGGCCTCGAGGGAAGGCTCCAGCCGGGTGATCCGGCCCTTGTAGATGTTGGACTTCTTCTGTTCCTTGGACGGCTGTTCGATGTCGATGTCGTACAGGGTCTGGCCGTCGACGATCGCCACGCGCAGTTCTTCGGCCTGCGTGGCGTTGATCAGCATTCGCTTCATGGTGCGTTCCTCGCGCGCTCTACCGCGCGGAACGCCGGGGCGTTCGCTCTCTGGAATCCCGTCCCGTGGGGCGGGCTTCGCCGTCCATCGCGCATGCGCGGCAGGACGGATCCTGGTTTCCAGCGCTGCAACACCACGGCGGGCCGCGGGAGCGCTTTGCTATTGGGTTGGGGTGTAGCGGGGCCGGCGGCGCGGGCGCCGCACGGGACATGTTCAGCTTCCGGTGTTCTGACCCACCGGGCCATGGCCGGGTCTGCCTGCAAGCCGCTAACATGGCCGCCCCGGGGGCGGTGGCCGCGCACTGTGCCGGGATCGCGGGAAGCCGGGCTTTCGGCCCTGCTGCTTCTTCCAGCGGAATCAAACCCTTACATCGCCGGCCGAGTCTAACAGAATATCGCCCCCATGACCGAATCCGCTCCGGCCCGCCCCGGCGCCCGCACCGTGAAGGTGCCTGGCGACCGCGACGGGCAGCGCCTGGACAACTTCCTGCTGGGCCAGCTCAAGGGCGCCCCGCGCAGCCTGGTCTACAAGCTGGTGCGCAGCGGCCAGGTGCGGGTCAACGGCGGCCGGGCCAAGGCCGAGCGCAAGCTGGCGGCCGGGGACGAGGTGCGGATCCCGCCGGTGCGGCTGGGCGAGGAGGCCGAGCGGGGGACGCCGGCGCCCGGGCTGCTGCAGCGGATCGAGGCGGCGATCGTCTATGAGGACGCGCGCCTGCTGGCGCTGGACAAGCCGTCCGGGGTGGCCAGCCATGGCGGCAGCGGGATCAGCTTCGGCGCCATCGAGACCCTGCGGGCGCTGCGCCCGGGGCACACCCTGGAACTGGCGCACCGCCTGGACCGCGACACCTCGGGGCTGCTGGTGGTGGCCAAGAAGCGTTCGGCGCTGGCCGAGCTGCAGGCGCTGATGCGCCAGCCCGGCGGCATGCGCAAGCGCTACCTGACGCTGCTGGTCGGCCGCATGCCGGACGGGACCATGAGCGTGGACGCGCCGCTGCACGTGGGCCTGCGCCAGGGCGGCGAGCGGCACGTGCAGGTCGACGCGGACGGCAAGCCGTCGCTGAGCCACTTCCGGGTGCTGGAGCGGCGCGGTGGCCAGTCGTACTGCGAGGTGCGGATCGACACCGGCCGCACCCACCAGATCCGGGTGCACGCGCAGCACATCGGCCACCCGGTGGCCGGCGACGACAAGTACGGCGACCCGGACGCCAACCGCCGGCTGCGCGAGCACGCCGGCCTGCGGCGGCTGTTCCTGCACGCGGCCTCGCTGGAGTTCGCGCTGGACGAGGGCCGCGCGCCGTACGCGATCAACGCCCCGCTGGCGCCGGAGCTGCGCGAGGTGCTGGACCGGCTGGAGTAGGTGCCCGCCGCGCGGGATGCACGATCCGCCCGCCGTCGCGTTGAAGGCGGCATTCGATGCCCGCCGGGCTCGCCGGCAAGCCGGCGCCTACCACTTGAAGAGCACCAGGCTCACCGCTAGCACGCCCATGCCGCTGACCAGCCCGTACACGGTCTCGTGGCCCTTGGCGTAGCGCTTGGCAGCGGGCAGCAGCTCGTCGATGGCCAGGAACACCATCACCCCGGCGATGATGCCGAACACCGCGCCGAACACCGCCTCGGACAGGAAGCGGGACAGCAGCGAATAGCCGATCAGCGCGCCCACCGGTTCGGCCAGGCCCGACAGCAGGCTGGCGACGAAGGCGTAGCGCTTGCTCCCGGTGGCGTAGTAGACCGGCACCGCGATGGCGATGCCCTCGGGGATGTTGTGGATGGCGATGGCGAAGGCCAGCGGCAGGCCCACGGCCGGGCTCTCCAGCGTGGCGAAGAAGGTGGCCAGCCCCTCGGGGAAGTTGTGCGCAGTGATGGCCACCGCCGTCATCAGGCCCACCCGCCGGATGTAGTCGCGGTTCTGCTGGCGCAGCGCCGGGTCCTCGGTACTGAGGGTGTCGTGCGGATTGGGCACCAGCCGGTCGACCAGCATGATCAGCACCACGCCGGCCAGGAACGCGAAGGTGGCGCAGGCGAAGCCCACGCGCGCGTCGTAGGCCAGGGTGAAGGAGGCGATGGACTTGTTGAGGATCTCCGACAGCGACACGTAGACCATCGCGCCGCCGGCGAAGGCCAGGCCGAAGGCGAGCAGGCGCGGGTTCGGGTTGCGGGCGAAGATCACCAGCAGGCTGCCCAGGCCGGTGGCCAGGCCTGCGGCCAGGGTCACCGCCAGTGCGACCAGCACGGCGGACGCGGTGGGGTCGGGCATGGGAATGTCGTCGGCGGGTCTGGGTCAGGGCGCGCGTCCGGCGTCGAGCGCGAAGCATGCGTCGGGCCGTACCGCCGGCGGCGTGAATTTCACCGGCACCTGGATCGTGCGCGCCACCGGCTGGCCGTTGCGGGTGGCCGGGCGGAACTTCCAGCCCTGCACCGCCTCGCGCGCCAGGCGGTCCAGCTCGTCGTTGCCGCTGCCGCGGACCAGGTCGATCCGGGCGGGGCTGCCGGCGGTGCCGATCTCCACGTTGAGCACTGTCTGCCCGCCCACGCCGGCGCAGGCCAGCGGCAGCGGGTACTCCGGGGGCGGCGTCTCCAGCGCGGCCACCTCGGTGGGCGGCGCGGCGGGCGCGGCCGCGGCCGGCGACCCGGCGTCGCGGCCGCAGGCGGCCAGCAGCAGCGCCAGGGCGGCGAGCGCGGTGAAGGATGCGGTGCGGTCCATCGTCGTCAGTCCTCCAGCAGGGCCGCGGCCTTGGCCGCGCAGATGAAGTCGTTCTCGCTCAGGCCGCCCACGTCGTGGGTGGAGAAGCGCACCACGCAGCGGTCGTAGTGCACGCCCAGGTCGGGGTGATGGTCCTCGCGGTGGGCGATCCAGGCCAGCGCGTTCACGAACGCCAGGGTGCGATGGTAGTCGGGGAAGGTGAAGGTGCGGACCAGCGCGCGGCCTTCCTCGGCCAGCTCCCAGCCCGGGACCTGGGGCAGCAGTTCGGCCACACGCGCCGGGCCGAGCCGGTGCTCGTGGCCGCGGCGGGGCAGGCAGTGGGCCTGCGCCAGCGGGATCAGGTCTGACATCGTGGGCCTCCGTCGCATTGCCTGAACGGTTCCGGCTGCTAGGATCGCGCGCACCAGGACGGCCGCTCGCCGGGACGCGGCTAGAATACCCGCATGATCAACATCTCCGACACCGCGCAGGCGCACTTCCGCAAGCTGGTCGAACGCGAGGCCATCCCCGGCCTGGGCGTGCGGCTGAGCGCGGTGGACGCCGGCACGCCGCGCGCCGACGCGCGCCTGGAATTCGCCGAGCCCTCCGAGCTGGCAGGCGACGAGTGGGCGGTGGACTGCGAGGGCTTCACGCTGTACGTGGCCGCCGACAGCGTGCCGTGGCTGGACGGCGCGGAGATCGACTACGTCTACCAGGGCACCGGCGCGCAACTGACCATCCGCGCGCCCAGGATCAAGGGCCAGGCGCCGGGCGCCGAGGCCTCGCTGGTCGAGCGGGTGCGCTGGGTGCTGGAGAACGAGATCAACCCCCAGCTGGCCCAGCACGGCGGACGCGCGGTCGTGGAGGAAGTGACGGCCGAGGGCGTGGTGCTGCTGCGCTTCGGCGGCGGCTGCCACGGTTGCGGCATGGCCGACGTGACCCTCAAGCAGGGCATCGAGAAGACGCTGGTCGCGCGCGTGCCGGGCGTGACCGCGGTGCGCGACGCGACCGACCACGACAGCGGCCAGGCGCCCTACATGCCGCGCGGCGGCGCGGGCTGAGGCGGCGGCGGTCCGGTGACGCGGGCGGCCGATATCATCCAGGCGCTGATCGCGCGCTCGCCCGGCCGTCCGCTGGTCGAGCGCAGGACCGGGCTTCCCTATGGCTGGGCGCTGTGGCTGCGTGCGCAGCCGCCGGCATCGCCGCGCCCGCATGCCGGGCCGGACGACGTGGCCCGGCTGCTGGCGCAACGGCCGCCGGGGCCGCCGCCGCACGCGGAGGAAATGACGCCCTGGGCGGCATTCGTCTCGCTCTGGCGCCAGGGCTGGCACCGCCCGCCGCGCGACGAGCGTCCGCTGCGCTGGGGCTCGGGCGCGGGCAGCCTGGTGCTGCACGTGCTGTTCGTCATCGCGCTGGCATGGATCGCCTGGCTGCAGTCGCTGATGCCGCCGCCGCCCCC
>DASRYN010000344.1:0-11213 GCA_035687185.1 Pseudoxanthomonas sp.
CGCGGCGCGCGGCCAGCGTGCTGGACATCTCCGCCTGCGTGGTCCAGGGCGTGCTGCCCTACGGCGCGCAGATCCTGCTGGCCGCGTCGCTGGCGACGGTCTCGCCGCTGGCCCTGGCCGGCAGCGTGCACTACTGCTGGCTGCTGGCGCTGGCGGCGATCGGGTTCATGCTGTGGCCCGCGCGCCGGTCGGCGCCCGCGGAGGCCGGTCCCTGAAACGGCGACGGGGCGCCCGTGCGCCCCGTCGTCGCGCCGAAATGGCCGCAGACTCAGTCGCGCGACTGCAGCTTGGCCAGCAGGCGCAGGAACTCCAGGTACAGCCACACCAGCGTGACCATCAGCCCGAACGCGCCGTACCACTCCATGTACTTCGGCGCGCCCTGCTCGACGCCGGTCTCGATGAAGTCGAAGTCCAGCACCAGGTTGAGCGCGGCGATCACCACCACGAACAGGCTGAAGCCGATGCCGATCAGCCCCGATTCGTGGATGAAGGGGATGTTGACGCCGAAGAAGCCCAGCACCATGGTCGCCAGGTACACCAGGAAGATGCCGCCCGTGGCGGCGACCACGCCCAGCTTGAAGTTCTCGGTGGCGCGGATCAGGCCGCTGCGGTAGGCGAACAGCAGCGCGAACAGCGTGCCGAAGGTCAGCAGCACCGCCTGGAACACGATGCCCTCGAAGCGTGCCTCGTACATGGCCGAGATCGCGCCCAGGAAGAAGCCCTCCAGCAGCGCGTACAGCGGCGCGGTCACCGGCGCCCAGGCCTTCTTGAACACGGTCACCAGGGCCAGCACCAGCCCGCCGATGGCGCCGCCCCAGACGTACAGGCCCACGCCTGGGTTCGGGGTGCCGTCCGGGCCCAGCGCCTGGTTCCAGGCGAAGGCGGCGGTCAGCACCGCCAGGAACAGCAGCAGGCCGGTCTTGTGGACGGTGCCGTTGAGCGTCATGGCGCCCGCGTCGCGCGAGACCACCGTGCCGCTGCCGAGGTCGAGGAAGGTGGATTCCTTGAGGGCGGGATTGCCGCTGCGGATCATCGTGGCTCGCTCCGTGATGGATGGTCGACTGCGCCGAAGCATACACGGCGCCGCGGGAACGGAGCGTGGGCGGCCGCCGCCGGTGGATGGTGCGAAAGGCGGGACTCGAACCCGCACGGGGGCTACCCGCTGGAACCTAAATCCAGTGCGTCTACCAGTTCCGCCACTTTCGCCTGCGGCGCATTCTACCCGCCGGGCGACCGCACGGGCCGGAGGCGGTCCGGGCGTCGCCGCGGCCCACCCGCGGCCAATCCCCGCGGCTTTCCCGCCGGCACGAAAAAGCCCCGCCGGAGCGGGGCCAATCGTCGATTCGGTGGTGGGCCGTCAAGGATTCGAACCTTGGACCTACTGATTAAGAGTCAGCTGCTCTACCAACTGAGCTAACGGCCCGAAACGATGAGCTGCACAGTCTAGCAAATTCCGCTGTCCTGGCAAGCTTCGCGGCGTTCGGAGCGCCGCGTTTTGGGGTGGGGTGGCTGATGGGATTCGAACCCACGACCACTGGAATCACAATCCAGTACTCTAACCAACTGAGCTACAGCCACCACCGGTGAAACTTTCCGCCGGCGCCCGCACTGGCGCGCCCGGCAGGACTCGAACCTGCAACCGCCGGCTTAGAAGGCCGGTGCTCTATCCGGTTGAGCTACGGGCGCACAACTCGGTGTCGCATCGGCCGCCCTGGACGGGATGGTCGGGGTAGAGGGATTCGAACCCCCGACATCCTGCTCCCAAAGCAGGCGCGCTACCAGACTGCGCTATACCCCGGCGTGCTGGGTCGGGTCCGGCCTTAGGCTCGCCGAGCCCGGCTTCCGGGAGCCGGATGGCGCCCCGAAGGTCGGCTATTGTTCGGGATGCCGCTTGCGCCTGTCAATGGCGCGGCAGCGGAAGACTGGCGCCATGGCGGCCGATCGGCGAAACTAGCGCGTTTTCCGCGGGCGCCGGAGGGATTCCGGCGCCGACCCGTCCAACCACCCGTGATTTCCGCCGTGCCGAAGGCCACGGCTGCAGGAGCCAGACCACCATGCAAGTCTCTGTCGAATCCACCGGCAACCTCGAACGCCGCATGAACTTCAGCCTGCCGGCGGAGCAGCTGGAGACCGGCGTGGCCGGCCGCCTGCGCGAGATCGCGCGCACCGCCCGGATCAAGGGTTTCCGCCCGGGCAAGGTGCCGACCAGGGTGATCGAGCAGCGCTACGGCGAGCAGGTGAAGGCCGAGGTGCTCAATGGCCTGCTGCGCCAGACCTTCGACGAGGCCGTGCGCCAGCACGAACTGCGCCTGGCCGGCGCCCCGCGCATCGACCGCGCCGGCGGGGGCGAGCTGGACTTCGTGGCGACCTTCGAGGTGGTGCCGGACTTCGGCGACATCGACGTGTCCAAGCTGCAGGTGGTGCGCCACACCGCCGAGGTCACCGACGCCGACATCGACCAGATGATCGAGAACCTGCGCCTGCAGCGCCGCACCTGGCGCCGCGTCGAGCGCGCGGCCCAGGAGGGCGACCTGGTCGCCGGCTCGCTGTGGACCGAGGCCGAGGGCTTCCGCCAGCCGGCCGAGGGCGCCGAGCAGTTCGGCACCGTGATCGGCTCGGGCCAGCTGCTGCCGGCGCTGGAGTCGTCGCTGGCCGGCCTCCAGGCCGGCGCGGAGGCGGTGCTGGACGTGGCCTTCCCCGCCAACTGGCGCCAGCCGCAGCTGGCCGGCAAGACCGCCCAGGTGCACGTGACCCTGGCCCAGGTCTCCGAGCCGGTGCTGCCGGAGGTGGACGCGGCGTTCATCAAGAGCTTCGGCGTGCGCAGCGGCCAGATGGACCAGTTCCGCGACGACATCCGCACCAACCTGGAGCGCGAGCTCAAGGGCGCGCTGATGGGCCGCCTGCGCCGCGAGGTCGGCGAGCAGCTGACCGCCGCCTACGCCCATGTCGAGCTGCCGCCGCGCCTGGTCGAGGCCGAGGCCCGCGCCATGCTGGCCCAGCAGGTGGAACAGATGCGCCGCGCCGGCCGCGACCCCGGCCAGCCCCCGGCCAACGCGCACGAGCAGTTCCTGGAGCCGGCGCGCAAGCGCGTCCTGGCCGGCCTGCTGGTCGGCGAGGTGGCGCGCCGCCACGACCTGCGCCTGGACCCCAAGCGCGTGAACGAAACCCTGCGCCTGATCGCCTCGACCTACGAGGAGCCGGACCAGGTCATTGAGATGTACCGCAACGATCCCCAGTTGATGTCGGGACTGCAGGCCCGGGTGATGGAAGAGCAGGTGATCGACTGGATCGCCGAGCGCGCCCAGCACACCGAGCAGAAGCTGTCCTTCCAGGACGCGATCCGGCCGTAAGGCGGCCGGGGCGGGAGGGTCGCCGACGCGCCGGATGCCGGCACCGGCGGGGCCGTCGCGCTCCGCCGGCCTTCGGCGCCGGGCCTGCCGTATCCTCCACCCGACCGTTCAGCCGACCCACCGGAGCCACCCATGAGCCTCGAAACCAAAGCCCTCAACCTGGTCCCGATGGTGGTCGAGCAGACCAGCCGCGGCGAGCGCGCCTACGACATCTACTCGCGGCTGCTGAAGGAGCGGGTGATCTTCCTGGTGGGTCCGGTCGAGGACCACGTGGCCAACGTGATCATCGCCCAGATGCTGTTCCTCGAGGCCGAGAACCCCGAGAAGGACATCAGCCTGTACATCAATTCGCCCGGCGGCCTGGTCACGGCCGGCATGGCGATCTACGACACCATGCAGTACATCAAGCCCGACGTGAGCACCATCTGCGTCGGCCAGGCGGCCAGCATGGGCGCCGTGCTGCTGGCGGCCGGCGCCAAGGGCAAGCGCTACGCCCTGCCCAACTCGCGGGTGATGATCCACCAGCCGCTGGGCGGCTTCCAGGGCCAGGCGACCGACATCGACATCCATGCGCGCGAGATCCTGAGCATGCGCGCCCGGCTGAACGAGATCCTGGCCAACCACACCGGCCAGACGATCGAGACCATCGCCCGCGACACCGAGCGCGACAACTTCAAGAGCGCGGCCGAGGCCAAGGCCTACGGCCTGGTCGACGAGGTGCTGGAGCGTCGCCCGGACGAGTCGATCCAGGCCGGCTGAGCCCCGCCGCCCGCGTCCGGGGCCGCCCCGCGGTGGCCCCGGGACACCCCAGAGCACGGCCCGGCGCGCCGCTGGCGCGGTTCCGGCCCTGTGCTATTCTCGGACCGAAGTCCCGCCCCGGCGGGCTGCAACACTGGAAAAGCGAAGCATGAGCGAAGACCGGCAAGGCCGTTCCGGCGACAGCAACAAGATCCTGTACTGCTCGTTCTGCGGGAAGAGCCAGCACGAGGTGCGCAAGCTGATCGCCGGCCCGAGCGTGTTCATCTGCGATGAATGCGTGGAGCTCTGCAACGACATCATCCGCGAGGAGCTGGAGGAGAAGGCCCAGTCCGCGCGCAGCAGCCTGCCCAAGCCCCGGGAGATCCTCGAGGTCCTGGACCAGTACGTGATCGGCCAGCAGCGCGCGAAGAAGACGCTCGCGGTGGCCGTGTACAACCACTACAAGCGCATCGAGAGCCGCCAGCGCAACGAGGACGTGGAGCTGGCCAAGTCCAACATCCTGCTGGTCGGCCCCACCGGCTCGGGCAAGACCCTGCTGGCCGAGACCCTGGCGCGGCTGCTGAACGTGCCGTTCACCATCGCCGACGCCACCACGCTGACCGAGGCCGGCTACGTCGGCGAGGACGTGGAGAACATCATCCAGAAGCTGCTGCAGAAGTGCGACTACGACGTCGAGAAGGCGCAGCAGGGCATCGTCTACATCGACGAGATCGACAAGATCTCGCGCAAGAGCGAGAACCCGTCGATCACCCGCGACGTGTCCGGCGAGGGCGTGCAGCAGGCGCTGCTGAAGCTGATCGAGGGCACCGTGGCCAGCGTGCCGCCGCAGGGCGGGCGCAAGCACCCGCAGCAGGAGTTCCTGCAGGTCGACACCAAGAACATCCTGTTCATCGTCGGCGGCGCCTTCGCCGGCCTGGACAAGATCATCCAGCAGCGCAGCACCGAGGCCGGCGGCATCGGCTTCGGCGCCAAGGTCAAGAGCACCGCGCGCAAGGCCGACACCGGCAAGCTGCTGGCCGACGTGGAGCCCGAGGACCTGATCAAGTTCGGCCTGATCCCCGAGTTCGTCGGCCGCCTGCCGGTGGTGGCCACGCTGGAGGAGCTGGACGAGGCCGCGCTGGTCAAGATCCTGACCGAGCCGAAGAACGCCATCACCAAGCAGTTCAAGAAGCTGTTCGAGATGGAGGGCGTGGAACTGGAGTTCCGCCCCGACGCGCTGACCGCCATCGCGCGCAAGGCGCTCAAGCGCAAGACCGGCGCCCGCGGCCTGCGTACCATCGTCGAGTCCGTGCTGCTGGACACCATGTACGACCTGCCGTCCATGGAGAACGTCAGCAAGGTGGTGGTGGACGAGTCGGTCATCGAGCACAAGACCGAGCCGTACCTGATCTACCAGACCCCGCCGCCGGCCGCCCCCAAGGTCGCCTCGGCGGAGTGACCGCCGCTCCGCGCACCGGTCCCGCCGTCCCCGCAACCCCCGCTCCGGCGGGGGTTGCCGTTTGTGCAACTGCATGATTCACAAACGGATTCCTCCTGTGCCTTGCATCGCCCGCGGCCAGGCCCCATAACGGGCCAGAGGTGGCCGCGGCCGCCGTCCCGCATTCCGGAGCCTGCATGTCCCGTACCCGATCCGACGCCCTCGAACTGCCCGTCCTGCCGCTGCGGGACGTGGTGGTCTTCCCGCACATGGTCATCCCGCTGTTCGTCGGGCGGGACAAGTCCATGCGCGCCCTGGAGCAGGCGATGGAGGCCGACAAGCAGATCCTGCTGGTCGCGCAGAAGTCGGCCGAGACCGACGATCCCCAGGCCGGCGACCTGTACGCCGTGGGCACCCTGGCCCAGGTGCTGCAGCTGCTGAAGCTGCCCGACGGCACGATCAAGGTGCTGGTCGAGGGCACCGCGCGGGTGAAGGTCAGCCGCATCGCCGAGCGCGACGGGGCCCTGCACGGCCGCGGCGAGCTGGTCGACAGCGCCACCGCGCGCGAGGAGCGCGAGGTGGAGGCGATCACCCGCACGCTCACCGGGCTGTTCGAGCAGTACGTCAAGACCAACCGCAAGCTGCCGCCGGAGCTGCTGCAGACGCTTTCGGGCATCGACGACCCCGGCCGCCTGGCCGATACCATCGCCGCGCACATCGGCGTGCGCCTGTCCGACAAGCAGCGCCTGCTGGAGACGCCCGACGTCGCCGATCGCCTGGAGCTGCTGATCGGCCTGGTCGAGGGCGAGATCGACGTGCAGCAGATGGAGAAGCGCATCCGCGGCCGGGTGAAGTCGCAGATGGAGCGCAGCCAGCGCGAGTACTACCTCAACGAGCAGATGAAGGCGATCCAGAAGGAACTGGGCGACCTGGACGACTCGCCGGGCGAGATGGAGGAGCTTGCGCGCCGCATCGCCGAGGCCGGCATGCCCAAGGCGGTGGAGACCAAGGCCAAGAACGAACTCAACAAGCTCAAGCAGATGTCGCCCATGTCGGCCGAGGCCGCGGTGGTGCGCAATTACCTGGACTGGCTGCTCGGCGTGCCGTGGAAGAAGCGCAGCAAGGTGCGCAAGGACCTGAAGGTCGCCCAGGACACGCTGGACGCCGACCACTACGGGCTGGACAAGGTCAAGGAGCGCATCCTCGAGTACTTGGCCGTGCAGTCGCGCGTGAAGCAGATGAAAGGCCCGATCCTCTGCCTGGTCGGCCCGCCGGGCGTGGGCAAGACCTCGCTGGGGCAGTCCATCGCCAAGGCCACCAACCGCAAGTTCGTGCGCATGAGCCTGGGCGGCGTGCGCGACGAGGCCGAGATCCGCGGCCACCGCCGCACTTACGTCGGCTCCATGCCGGGCCGCATCGTGCAGAACCTCAACAAGGTGGGCACGAAGAACCCGCTGTTCGTGCTGGACGAGATCGACAAGATGTCGATGGACTTCCGCGGCGACCCGTCCTCGGCCCTGCTCGAGGTGCTGGACCCGGAACAGAACCACTCGTTCAACGACCACTACCTGGAGGTCGACCTGGACCTGTCCGAGGTGATGTTCGTGGCGACGTCCAACTCGCTGAACATCCCCGGTCCGCTGCTGGACCGCATGGAGGTGATCCGCATCCCGGGCTACACCGAGGACGAGAAGCTCAACATCGCCCAGCGCTACCTGGTGCCCAAGCAGATCAAGGCCAACGGGCTCAAGCCCCAGGAGCTGGCCATCGGCGAGGACGCCATCCGCGACGTCGTGCGCTACTACACGCGCGAGTCGGGCGTGCGCAACCTCGAGCGCGAGATCGCCAAGATCTGCCGCAAGGTGGTCAAGGAGATCGCGCTCAAGGGGCCGCAGCCGGCGAAGAAGGCCGCCGCGCGCAAGGGCCGCAAGGCGCCCAAGGCGCTGGTGCAGGTGTCCTCCGCGAACCTCGACCGGTACCTGGGCGTGCGCCGCTTCGACTTCGGCCGCGCCGAGGAGCAGAACGAGATCGGCCTGGTCACCGGCCTGGCCTGGACCGAGGTGGGCGGCGACCTGCTGCAGATCGAGGCCACCCTGGTGCCGGGCAAGGGCCAGCTGATCCTCACCGGCCAGCTGGGCAACGTGATGAAGGAATCGGCCTCGGCCGCGCTGTCGGTGGTGCGCTCGCGCGCCGAGCGGCTGGGCATCGAGACCGACTTCCTGCAGAAGCACGACGTGCACCTGCACGTGCCCGACGGGGCCACGCCCAAGGACGGCCCCAGCGCCGGCATTGCCATGGTCACCGCCCTGGTGTCCACCCTGACCAAGGTGCCGGTGCGGGCCGACATCGCCATGACCGGCGAGATCACCCTGCGCGGCAAGGTCACCGCCATCGGTGGCCTGAAGGAGAAGCTGCTGGCGGCCCTGCGCGGCGGCATCCGCACCGTGGTCATCCCGGAGGAGAACCGCAAGGACCTGGCCGACATCCCGGCCAACGTCACCGCCGGGCTGGAGATCGTGCCGGTACGCTGGATCGACGAGGTCCTGGACCTGGCCCTGGAGCGCCCGCTGCGCCCGGCCGCCCGCAAGTCCGGCACCCGCCGGGCCAAGGGCGGCGCCCGCCGCGAACGCGCCGCGCAGGACCAGGCCGACGTCAAACACTGAGCGCGCGCAGGCGCCCGGGAAGCCAGAAACCCGCGTCATTGCTGCATTTTCGGCTTGCGGCAGGGGGGTGGCGCCCTGTATAACGGGCGCACCCGCCTGCGGCATGCGTCCGCGCGGCGGCACCGGACCATCGGGCACGCCTCGCATGCGCGGGCCCGGTCACTCATCTCGCGGCGCAGCCGCACAGGGAGCTCAGCAGAATGAACAAAACCGATCTGATCGATGCCGTGGCCGCCGAAGCCGAAGTCACCAAGGCCGAGGCCGCCCGCGCGGTGGACGCCGTGGTCAACACCATCACCAAGGCGCTGAAGAAGGGCGACGCGGTGACGCTGGTCGGCTTCGGCACCTTCCAGGTCCGCAAGCGCGCCGCCCGCACCGGCCGCAACCCGAAGACCGGCGAGACCATCAAGATCAAGGCTTCGAAGAACCCCGCGTTCAAGGCTGGCAAGGCCCTGAAGGATGCAGTAAACTAATCGACCTGCTGCCGAGGGCAGGGTGCATGCACCCGGGTGCTTAGCTCAGCGGTAGAGCGTCGCCCTTACAAGGCGAGGGTCGGGGGTTCGAAACCCTCAGCACCCACCACTTCGGTGGCGGCGCGAGGAAAAAAATTGTTGTGGGATGGTCTAGCGCAAACGGCGCCAACCGCCTTACAATAGCTGTCTCGAAGCGGAGTGGTAGTTCAGTCGGTTAGAATGCTGGCCTGTCACGCCGGAGGTCGCGGGTTCGAGTCCCGTCCACTCCGCCACTATCCGGAAAGCCCCCGAGCGATCGGGGGCTTTCTTTTTGCGTGTCCGGCGCCATCGCGCGCCGCCCCGCGCCGGCGCGCCGGCCGGGTTACACTTCGCCGCTTACCAACCAGGCTGGCAACAATGCTGCAGAAACTTCGCGAGCGGTCCTCGGGATGGGTCGCCACGATCATCATCGGGCTGCTGATGATCCCGTTCGTATTCGTCATCGACCACAGCTACATGGGCGGCATGGGCGCCAACAACGTCGCCCAGGTGAAGGCGCCGCCGGCGTGGTGGCAGGGCGCGCCGTCGTGGTGGCCGGTGTCGATGCTTTGGCAGCACGAGGAGGTCAGCGTCGAGGAGTTCCGCCAGCGCTTCGAGCAGGAGCGCATGCGCCAGCGCCAGGTGCAGGGCGAGGAGTTCGACCCGCGCGAGTTCGAGAGCATCGAGAACAAGCGCAAGGTGCTGGACCAGCTGGTGGACGAGAAGGCGCTGCTGCTGGCCGCGCGGCGCGCGGGCGTGACCATCTCCGACGCGGCGGTGCGCCAGTACATCGAGGGCATCCCGGCGTTCCAGGTCGAAGGCAAGTTCGACGCCACGCGCTACCAGCTGGCGCTGTCGTCGCAGACGCCGCCGCTGACGCCGCGCAAGTTCGAGGACATGGTGCGGCAGTCGCTGCAGCAGTCGCTGATTCCCGCCGGCCTGGGCGAGTCGGCCTTCGCCACCGACGCCGAGGTGCAGCGCCTGCTGCGGCTGTCGGGCGAGACGCGCGACGTGGAGGCCGCCCTGCTGCCGCCCGCGCCGGAAGACACCGCGCCGGTGTCCGACGCCGAGATCAAGGCCTGGTACGAGGCCCATCCGGCCGACTACCTGCGCCCGGAGTCGGTGACCATCGAGTACGTGGAGGTGGGCGCCGACCAGCTGCCCGCCGCCGCGCCCGCCGACGAGGCCGCGCTGCGCAAGCGCTACGAGGAAGAGAAGGCGCGCTTCGTCGAGCCCGAGCGCCGGCTGGCCTCGCACATTCTGGTGCGGGTAGCCCCCGACGCCGACGAGGCCGCGATCAGGGCCGCCGAGCAGAAGGCCGCCGGCCTCGCCGAGCAGGCACGGGCCACGGGCGCCGACTTCGCCGCGCTGGCCAGGGCCAACTCCGAGGACCCGGGCTCGCGCGACGCCGGTGGCGACCTGGGCTGGGTCGAGCGCGGCGCGATGGTGGCCCCGTTCGAGGAAGCGCTGTTCGCCATGCAGCCGGGCGAGGTGCGTGGGCCGGTGAAGACCGACTTCGGCTACCACGTGCTGCAGTTGCGCGAGGTGCGCAGCGGCGAGCAGGTGCCGTTCGAGCAGGCGCGCGAGGAACTGGCGCGCGAGCAGGCGCAGGCGGACCGCGAGCGCGCCTACAGCGAACTGACCGGCCGCCTGACCGACCTGGTCTACCAGAACCCGTCCTCGCTGGAACCGGCGGCCAGGGCCGTGGGCCTGGAGGTGCGCCGGCTGGGCCCGTTCACCCGCGGCGACACCGTCGGCATCGCCGCTTCGCCCGACGTCAAGCGCGCGGCGTTCTCGGAGGTGCTGATCGAGGACGGCACCGCCAGCGACCCGATCGAGCTGGGGCCCAACCACAGCGTCGTGCTGCGCGTGGTCGAGCACAGCCCCGAGCAGGCACGCCCGCTGGCCGAAGTCCGCGACCAGGTGATCGCCGCCGTGCGCGCCGACCGCCGCGAGAAGGCGGCCGCCGCCGCGGCCGACGCGCTGGTCGCGCGCCTGAAGGCGGGCGAGGCGCTGGCCGACGTGGCCGCCGCGGCCGGTGCGGAGGTCATGCCGCTGGTCGGGCTGCAGCGGGGCGCCCCGGTGCCGTCGCCGCAGGCCAACCGTGCATTCTTCGAGGCCGAGGTGCCGGCGGCGGGCAAGCCGTCGGCGGGCCGCATCGCCCTGCCGGACGGCCGCCAGGCGCTGTTCGTGGTCACCGCGGTGCACCCGGGCAAGCCTGAGGAGCTGCCGCAGGAGCAGCGCGACCAGCTGCGCCAGCAGCTGGCCGAGATCGACGGTGCGGCCGCGGCGGACGCCTACGTCCGCCAGCTGCGCCAGCGCTTCTCGGTGGAAGTGCAGGAAAGCCAGCTGTAACCCGGCGGGCGGCCGGTCGGCCGCCCGGCCAGCTCCGGACGGGTGCGGGAGGCGAGCCTCCGCGCCCGTTTCCGTTTGCGCTCACTCCAGCCGCAGCACCATGCCGGGCTTGATCAGGCTGCGCGGCTTGAGGCCGTTGAGTTCCAGCAGGCGTGCCGGCGCGATGCCGTATCGCCGC
>DASRYN010000345.1:0-19336 GCA_035687185.1 Pseudoxanthomonas sp.
CGGCGGCGCCGCGAACGCCGGACTAGCGCACCGCGCGCACGTTGTTGAGCCGGGTCACTTCCTCCGCGTCCCCGTCCAGCGCCACCCGGACGCGGAGCCCGTCGGCGTCGCGGCCGCCCAGCGGCAGCCGCAGCGTCGCCGTCTTCGGCCGCAGGTCGGTCGGTGCGGCCAGTGCCGGTACCGGCGCGCGTGCCAGTTCGCGGCCGCGCGCGTCCTCCAGCACGGCATGGCCGGCGCCGGTCGCCACGTGGCCCAGGCTGTGCACGGTCACCTCGACCGCGTCGCCGTCCACGCGCACGTCGCCGCGGCCGATGCCCAGGTCCGGGCGGCCCTCCACCGGCGTGCCCTTCTCCACCAGCTCGAACTCCATCACCACGGCCTGCCGCGGCGGGAACACCACGTCCACCGACGCGCTCTTCTCCAGCGCCACCTCGCGCGCCTGCGCGCGGCCGTCGATGCGGTCGTCGCCGTCGCGGTCCGCGCCCGTGGTCATGCGCCAGGTGCCGGCCTCGACGTTCCAGGCGGTCATGGTGGCCGGCTGCGCGCGTTCGCCCAGGTTGTAGCCGATCACCTTGAAGCGGTCGCGGCGCGGGTCGGGCACGAGGATGGCGACCTGCTCGGCGGCGCCGTCGCCGGCGAAGCGCCAGCTCACCGTGTGCCCGGGCCAGGACTGGTTGCGCTTGAGCGCGATGCCGCCCAGGCGCGCGCGCTGCAGGAACTCGCTCGGCGCCTCCACCCGGTCCGACCACCAGTGGCCCTCGGTGTTCATGTACTCGCGCTGGGCCTTGGCGCGGATGCCCTCGGCGTGCATCGCCTCCAGGTACTTCTTGTCGCCGGTCTGCTGCCAGGCCACCAGGCTGGGGAAGCCGGTGGCGCCCTTGTCCGCGGCCTGGACCAGGGCCTTGCCCCAGTCGGCCTGGCGGCCGAGCACGCCGATGAAGTTCTCGCCCAGGTTGCCCAGGCTGGCCGGGCCGCTGCGCATGGCGCGGTAGTCCAGCGCGCGCAGGTAGCGCGCGTCGCCGGTCCAGCGCCAGGCGGCCCAGAACAGGTGCATGGTGTCGCCGCCGCCGGAGCCCTTCACCAGCTCGCCGCCGCGGGTCTTGCCGGTGGCCCAGTGGATTTCGTTGGGCAGCACCCACTGCCCGTCCTCGGCGGTGTAGGCATGGGCCAGGTAGCCGTCGGCCAGGCCCACCACCAGCCTGCGGCCGGTGGGGTCGGCGTTCCAGTCGCCGAGCAGGAAGGCCGGGTGCAGCGCGGGGAACGAGTACGGCTTCTGCCACTGCCAGTTCGGCTCGCGGTAGACCTTCCTGCCGCCGAACCAGTTGCTGGAGAACAGCAGGTGGCCCTGCGGGTTGGGCCGCACGATGCGCTCGTCGAAGGCGCGCACCGTTTCCATCAGGCGCTCGACGGTGAGCGGGTCGCCCCAGTTGAGGTAGAGCATGGCGCTGTTGCTGTTGATGCCCTCCTCGTAGGCGTGCAGTTCGTCGGTCTCGATGGTGCTCAGGCCGTCGGTGAACATGCCGTTGCGATAGACGGCCTCGGCCAGCGCGGTCAGCGAGGCGTTGATCCTGTCCGGCATCACGCCCATCAGCGCCAGGCCGGGCCATTGCTGCACCAGGTCCGAATCGTCCGAGAGGCCGCCGCCGAAATCGCCGTACTCCACCTGGCGGTGGTTGATCCACCACTGCACGAAGCGACGCACGTACTTCAGGTCCTCGACCTGGCGGAATGCCCACAGCGGCACGCCCGCGGGCGGCTGCGGCTGCTCGAACGGCGGCCGGCCCTGGCTGTTGTAGCTGATGTAGTTCCAGTACAGGCGCCCCAGCGCGTGGTCCGGGTCCACCCGCAGCAGGTCGCTCAGGTCGGCGTAGACGCGCGCGTACAGGCGCTGGCGCTTGGAGGTGGTGTGCTCCTCGACCAGGAAGCCCCAGTTGTCGCGCACCTGGTCGAAGCGGTCGGCCACGTGCTCGCGCAGCGCCTCGGCGCGGTCCTTGAACACCAGGCGGACCTCGGCGCCGTCCAGCGCGGCGGCATCGAAGCCCGGCGCCGCCGAGGCGATGCTGATCCACAGGCTGTCGGCGGTGAGGATGCGGTCGCGCAGGTCCAGCCACAGCGTGCGCTTGTGCCCCGGCCGCACCGAGACCGACACGTCGATCATGTCGCGCGCCGGCCAGATCGGGTCCTTGATGCGGATGCTGAGCGGGATCAGGCCGCCGTGGGTGGCCGGCAGGTCCAGCGCCGGCAGGTCGATGGCCACGCCGTCCAGGCCGTCGTACATGTTCTCCCAGCTGTAGGCCCAGCTGCGGATCAGCGGCTGCGCCGGCTGGGCGTCGCCGACGCCGGACGGCACCAGGATGTGCACGATGGGGTCGGGCGCGGCGGGCAACGTGTCCGGCCCACGCCGGCGCGAGCCGGCGCCCCGGGGCAGGGCCATCACCGTGCTGCGCTCCGACGCCGGGTAGCGCCCGTCGATGTACCGGCGCAGCGCCTGCACGTTGCCGTAGTCCGGCAGCACCTGGCTGTCGACGACGTAGGCCTGCTTGACCGTGCCCTCCGGCTCGGGCGCGTCGCTGACGTGGTAGGCCCAGATCTCCTGGATCGGCGTCTCCTGCTCGGCGTTGGCGAAGCGCAGGTGGCCGCCGCGGCGTTCGGCGAACTGGTCCACGCTGCGCACCACCCCGCGCGGGCGCTCGAACAGCGGCTGCAGCCGGTCGGCGCCGGCGCCGTGGCTGGCCTGGCCGAAGGCCGCGCCGCGGATCTCGACGCGGTTGAACGGCTCGTCCGGCATGGCCAGGTCCAGCGCCTGGCCACCCTCGACGTAGGTGTTCCAGTCGGGCAGCTGGAAGTAGTCGTTGCGGCCGGGCAGCCGCGAGCGGTTGTACACGCCCGGCCAGGTGGTCTCGGGAATGCCGTCGGTCCCCTTCCACATCCACTGCTTCTTGTCCTTGACGTCGGCGAAGCCGAGCCTGCGGATCGAGGTGGTGGCCGACTCCAGCGGCGGCGGCGCCTGGCCGCCGTCCCAGCCGTGGCGGTGCAGCCAGGCCGCGCGGCGCGCCTGCGCACCCGCGTCCGCCGCGCCGGCCACCGCGGCGCGCGCCAGGTCGCCGCGCCGCGCCAGCGCGGCCACGCCGGCGGCATCGAGCATGCGGTCGTACACGCGGATCTCGTCGAAGTCGCTGCCGCGCAGGAAGTTGTAGCGGCTCTGCACCTGGTACGGCGCCATCACCCGTCCGGCCAGGCCCAGCTGGTCCAGCGCCGCGTCGTAGTCGAAGGGTACCGGCCCGGCCTCCACGCGCGCGGCCTCGCGGCCGTCCACGTACAGGCGCACCCCGGCGGTCTCGTCCCAGGCGAAGGCCAGGTGGACCCAGTCCTGCGGACCGGGCGCGCGCTCCATGCGGAACGAGACCCGGGTGCGCGCCAGGTTGGCGTCGGTGACGAAGGCGTCGAAGCCGTGGCCGTTCCAGTCGATGCGCAGCCAGGCCATGTCCCAGCTGCTGTGGTCGCCGTAGCCGACGCGGAAGATCACGAACGGCGCCTCGCCCACCGCGTAGCGCGGGCGCCAGAAGAAGGACAGCGTGCCGCGCTGGGCGTAGATGTTGCCCGGCGCGTTCCACGCCAGCACGCCATCGTCGGCCCATTCGATGGCCCCGCCCTGCACGCCGGTGGGGACGATCTTCACCTTGTCCTGGAAGTTGGGCACCGGATCGCCGCCGGCATGGTCGGCGACGAAGCCGGCGTCGGCCGAGACGCGGAACAGCAGTTCCGGGGCGGCGGCGCGCGCGGCCGTCGGCAGGACGGCGCCGGCGGCCAGGACGGAGGCGAACAGGGCGTGGCGGATCTTCATCGGCGGTTCCACTTACGGCGTATCGGCGGGACGGACGGTGGCGCGGTAGGCGGCCACCGCCTTGGCATGGGTGCGGCGCCAGCGCGGCAGCTCCACCTCGAGCAGCTTCTTCGGCCAGGTGCCGTACCAGGCGTAGCCGACGCGGCGCTCGTTGGGCATGTCGCCGAACGCGGTCACGCGCTCGCCGCGGCGGTTGACGAACAGCGGCTGCTGGCGCTCCAGGTCGTAGAAGCGCGCCCAGAGCGAGGCGCCCGGCTGCGGCACGACAACGACGTCGCGCCCGGTCTCCTCGGCCGGGGCCTGCACCTGGCGCAGCGCCAGGTCGGGCAGGCGGTGCGCCTGCAGCCAGTCCACGGCCGACTCGACGGCCGCGACGATGCGCGCGTCCGGCGCCGGCTGGCGCAGCAGGAAGCGCACCACGCCCACCGACTCGGCCACCGCCAGCGAGGGCAGCTCGTAGGCGCGCGCCTTGGCCGGCTGCAGGGTGGTTTCGTCGTACTGCGCCGCCCAGACCGTCGGCCGGCCGCCGATCCGCACCTGGGTGGCGAGGATGCACTCGATGCCGCGCGCCAGTGCGTCGCGGGCCTGGCGGCCGAACTCGGGTTGCAGCGCCGCCATCGCCCCGCGGCCTTCGGCGATGTCCTGCAGCAGGTGCAGCACGCGCACCATGGCGTGGTCGTTGAAGGTCACCTGGTGCCGGTAGTACGAGCGGTCGGGGTAGTACTGCGGCCAGCCGCCGTTGGGGTATTGCGCGCGCAACACCCAGGCCACGCCGCGTCGCGCCGCGTCCAGATAGGCGGAGTTGCCGGTGCGCTGCCACGCCTCGGCCAGGTAGGCGATCTCGCGGGTGGTGGCGCTGTTGTCGATGGTCGCGTCGTCCGCGCGGTCCGGCGCGCGCAGGGCCGCGCGCTCGGCCGCGTCGAAGGCGCGCCCGTAGTCCACCTTGGTGCCGCGGTAGTGCTTGGACCAGCCGCCGGACGGCGTCTGCAGCAGCAGCATGTTCTCGGCCACCGGGTCGGTGGGCGGCGGCGCGGCCGCGGCCGCCGTGACCGGCATCGCCAGCAGCGCGCCCAGCAGCAGGCGCAGGATCGGTGCGCTCATTCGTACGGTCTCCATGGGCCGAGGATGGCATCCCGGGTGTAGCCGGCGGCCTGCGCCGGGTCCAGCCGGTGCGACCAGGGCACGCGTCCGGCCGTGGCCGCGCCCGGCCCGGCATTGTCCGCTTCGGCGAAGTACGCCGTCGCCTGCCGCTGCGGCCGGCCCCAGTCGTGCCAGCCGGCCGGCAGCACGTGCGCGCCCAGTTCGCTGGCCAGGAACGCCACCCGCGCATGGTCGCGCCAGGGGCGGCCCAGGTACACCGCGCGCACGCCGGGCGCGGCGGTCAGCCGGCAGTCGCGGAACACCAGGCCGAAGCGCCGGCCTTCGGGCGTGGCGGCGGCGGTCACGTAGCCGTCGCCCAGCGAGTGGATGCGGCAGCGCTCGAACAGCGCCGTGCCCGCGCCGAAGATGAAGTCCACGGTGCCTTCCACCTCGCAGTCGGCGAACCAGGCCAGGCTGTCGCGTCCCTGGAGGTAGAGCGTGTCCTGGTGGCCGCGGAAGCGCACCTGGCGGAACGCGGCACGGGTGCCCGCCAGCATCAGCGCCACCGCCTGGCCGACCGGGCCGGCGTCGTTGGCGAAGGTCAGCCCGCGCGCGCGGAAGTCGTCCGCGTGCACCGCCACCGTGGCCGAGCCGTAGGTGCCGAACGGCCGCCCGGTGGCCGGGTCGTGGCGGGAGGCATGGTGGTCGTGGACGATGACCGTCGTCGCGGCGCCGTCGCCGACCAGCTCGATCGGCGGCGCGCCGGCCGGGATCGCCACGGTCCCGCGGTAGGTGCCGGCGCGGATGCGGATCCGCGCCGGCGCGCCGCCGGCGACCGCCGCGTCCACCGCGGCCTGCACCGTGGCGAAGCGCGCGCTGCCGTCGCCCGCGACCTCGAACGTGGCCTGTGCGGCGGCCGGCAGCGCGCAGGCCAGCGCCAGCAGGAAAAGAAAAGGCCCGGCCGGGCCCCCCCGGCGCGGGCGCGCCGGGGGGGAACCGGACCGGGCCACCCGGCCCCGCCCGCTCGAGGGGAGGGAGAAGAGGCGTGGCCGGGAAGACACGTCAGAAGCGATAGCGCACGCCCAGGTAGTACTGGCGGCCGTTGACGGTGTAGCGGTCCGGCATCTGCAGCGCCGAGTCGACGTAGCGGCTGTCCGGGGTGTCCAGCAGGTTGATCGCCTCGAAGGTCATGGTCAGCCGCTCGTTGAGCCGGTAGGACATGTTGAAGTCCACGTTGCGCACGTCGTGCTTGCCGGTCACGTCGGCGGTGACCAGCTCGTTGCCGTCCAGGTCCCACACGTTCTCGCGGCTGAGCACCTCGCCGATGTAGCCGTCGCGGTAGCTGGTGGACACGCGCGCGCTGAACTTGCCGTCGTCGTAGTACAGGGTGGCGTTGTACGAGTTCGGCGACAGGTTCACCAGGTCGTTCTCGGTGTAGGTGGTCACCACGGTCTGGTTGCCGTTGGCCGCGGTGCTGAACATGTACTTGATGCTCGACTCCACGTGGGTGTAGTTGAGCTGCACGCCGAACTTGCTCCAGAAGCCCGGCAGGAAGGTGAACGGCTGCTGGTAGGTCAGCTCGTAGCCCTTCAGCGGGCCGCCCGGGGTGTTGTAGTAGCTCTGCACGTTGAACAGCGTGTCGGCGGCGAAGCCGGCCGGCAGCAGGTCCAGCGAATAGCCCATGTCGGCCCAGGTGGTCAGCAGGCGCGTGCGCTGGATGTAGCTGTCGATGTCCTTGTAGAACACCGCCGCCGACAGCAGCGCGCCCTCCTGGAAGTACCACTCCAGGCTCAGGTCGTAGTTGGTGGAGCGGAACGGGTCCAGCTTCGGGTTGCCCAGGTTGATCGAGAACACGCGGCCGTCGTCGAAGTACTGGGTCGGGCCGCCGCTCACGCTCGGGGACAGGTAGCCCAGGGTCGGCCGGGCCATGGTCTTGGCCGCGCCGAAGCGCAGCACCAGCTCGTCGCTCAGGTCCCAGGCCAGGTTCAGCGACGGCAGCACGTCCTGGTAGCTGTGGTTGACCACGCTGCGCACCAGGTAGCGGTCGCCGGGCGCGGAGGTGGCGTTGGCCACGCCGAAGAACGCTTGGCAGGCGTCCGAGTTGTTGGCGGCGTTGCTGGCGTTGCACGGCGCCCAGCCGGAGGCGGTGATCTGGGTGTCGACCACGCGAACGCCGATGTTGCCGCGCAGGGCGCGGTCCAGCAGGTCGGTGTTGAAGTCCAGCTGCAGGTAGGTGCCCAGGCTGCGCTCGTTGACCTGGAAGTTGTTGTTGGAGGCGCCGTAGTGGCCGACGCCGGAGAGGCGGTAGTCGCCGCCCTGTGCGCCGCTGTCGCAGTTGCAGTAGATGTCCAGCAGCTCGGCGATCTTGCCGAAGTCCGGCACCAGCCAGCTGGACGGCGCGCCGGACAGGTTCTTGCCGAAGCCGCCCAGGGTGGTGCTCAGGTCGGCCACGGTCAGCCCGTCCGGCAGCGCCTGGGCCAGGCGGCCGTAGCTGATGTGCCGGTACTCCTCCGTGCTCATGTCGTAGTCCTTGTAGGCAAGGCCGGCGCGGAGGGTGAAGGTGGGGTTGATGATGAACTGCAGGTCGACCTTGGCCGTGTCGAAGGCGTTGTCCACGTACTGCGGGTTCAGCCGCACTTCGCTGATGTTGGCGCCGCGTGCGGTGCCGTTGCTGTTGACCGGCACCGCGCCGTAGCCCAGCCACGACCACGACGCCGGGTCGTTCAGGTCGAACGGGAAGGTCATGCGCGGCATGTCCGGGTCGCCGCGCATGTCGAGCACGAAGCCGTCGAGGTTGGCGTTGTCGAAGCTCACCATCGAGAACACCGGCCGCTCGTAGGTCGAGCTGGAATGGCCCAGCTGCGCGTCCACGCGCACCGCGTCGTTGACGTGGTGCTCCAGCGACAGGCTGTACTGCTGGAACTCGGTGGTTTCCTCGATCGCGGTGGACTCGGTGCGGAAGTCGACGTTGTCGAAGACGCCGTAGACCAGCCGGTTCATCGCGTCGACCTCGGCCTCGCGCACGACGATCTGGGTCTTGCCGCCGAGGTTGGCCGCGCGGTGCAGGTTGGCGCCCAGCGAGTCCTCGCGCTGGTCCTTGGACAGGCGCGAATACATCGCGTCGAAGCTGACCACGGTGTCGTCCGAGGCGCGCCACTGCAGCGCGCCGGTCACGCCCAAGCGCTCGATCTCGTGCGCGGTGCGGATGTAGCGCGGGTAGCGCGGGATCCAGGCGTTGGTCGCCGTCTCGTAGGCCGCGATGTTCTCCGGGGTGGCCTCCGGACGCGGCAGCCCCGTGCCGCAATGGGTGTCGCTGATGCCGTAGCTGCCCCAGCCGTTGTTGCGGTCCTGGTTGGCCTGGCTGCCGGTCCCGGCCGGGGTCTCGTTGGACAGCGGGTTGCGCGGCGTCTGCGGATCGTAGCTGACCGGCGAGCAGAAGCCGTAGGTGCCGTTGTTGTTGGCGTTGCTCTGGTTGGAGTTGCGGTGGTTGCCGTGCTCCCAGCGGACCGGGTTGTAGCCTTCCTCGTAGACGTTGCGCCTGCTGTAGGAGGCCGAAAGCAGGGCGCCGAAGCGGCCGTCGGCCCAGGTGTTGGACAGCAGGCCGGACACGCGCGGGTCGTACTTCTCGGCCATCTCGCCGTAGCCCACCTGGGCGCTGGCCGAGGCGCGGAAGCCGTCGAAGTCGAACGGCCGGGAGCCGCGCAGGTCCACGGTCGAGCCCAGCGAGCCCTCGTCCATCTGCGCCGACTGGGTCTTGTTGACCTTGACCTGGCTGAAGAGCTCGGAGGCGAAGGTGTTGAAGTCGAAGCCGCGGCTGCGGTTCACGCCCGCGCTGCCGGTGCCAGCGGTGGCCAGGGCCTCCAGGCCGTTCAGGCGCACGCGGGTGAAGTCCGAACCCAGGCCGCGGATGGAGATGCGCTGGCCCTCCCCGCCTTCGCGGTCGATGGACACGCCAGCGATGCGCTGCAGCGACTCGGCCAGGTTCTGGTCCGGGAACTTGCCGATGTCCTCGGCGAAGATCGCGTCCACCTGCTCGGTCGAGTACCGCTTCTCGTCCAGCGACTTCTGCAGGCTCTGGCGGTAGCCGGTGACCACCACCGCGTCCAGTTCGGTGGCGCCCTGCGATGCCGCGGCCTCCTGGGCGGCGGCCGGCGCCGAAAGGGCGGCCGCGACCGCGGCGGCAAGCAAGGTAACCGGTGTCTTTCCGAGTGCGGCAGGTGCCTTCATGCAACGCCCCCTCCCAAGGGCCTGGACGGTGGATCTGGTGGCGCGACGGTGGCCGCCGCGGTGCCCGGCGTTCTATGACACCGATGGTCAAACGCAAGGTAGCAACACCGACCGGCCTTGGCATCTTGCAGCGCAGCACCCTGGCGACGGCCCACAAAAAACCGGGGCGGCAACGCCGCCCCGGTCCGGTGGAACACCCGCGATGGATCAGAACTTGTAGCGCAGGCCCAGCAGGTACTGGCGCCCGGTTTCGCTGTAGTCCAGCGGCAGCTGCGAGGAGGCGCCGACCCACGACTGCTGCGGCTCGTTGGTCAGGTTGATGCCTTCCAGGCTCAGCTCCAGCTGCTCGCTCATCTTGTACCGCAGCGAGGCGTCCACGTAGGTCGTGCCGGTCTGGCCGTGGACGTCGAAGCCCGCTTCCGTCGCCGGCACCTGGATCAGGTAGTCGTCGCGGTTGGTGGCCGAGACGCGGCCGGAGAACCTCTCGCCTTCGTAGAACAGGGTGGCGTTCCAGGAATGGCGGGACAGGCCGGTCAGGTCCGTCTTGTAGGACGCGGCACCCGAGGAGGTGAGGTACTGGATCTGGGAATCCACGAACGTGTAGTTCAGCTGGATGCCGAAGTTGCTCCACAGGCCCGGCAGGAAGGTGAAGGGCTGGATGTAGTTGGCTTCCACGCCCTTGAGGTCGCCGCCGGGCGTGTTGACCGGCACCGAGAACACGAAGTCGTCGGTGGGGCTCACGCCGAAGGACTCGGCGATGCTGTCAGGCAGACCGCTGGTGTTGAACGGCCGCACCTCGCGGGTGGTCTGGACGAAGCTCTCGATGTCCTTGAAGAACAGGCCGAGGCTCAGCATGGCGCTGTCCTGGAAGTACCACTCGGCACTCAGGTCGTAGGTCTTGGCGCGGATCGGGTCCAGGTTCGGGTTGCCGCCGGTGACGTTGCGCGAGCCGCCGCTGACGCTCACGGTCACGCCAGGGGTCAGGCTGCCCAGGCCCGGGCGGGTCATCACCTTCGCGGCGCCCAGGCGCAGCAGGAAGTCCGGGGTGATCTCGGCCACCAGGTTCATCGACGGCAGGGTGTCGCTGTACTCGCGCTCCACCGTGATGTCGGTCGGGGTGCCCGCGATGGTCGCCACGCCGGTGGAGCTCTGCTCGGTCTTGACGTAGCGCACGCCGAAGTTGCCCGAGAGCGGGATGGGGCCCAGGTCGGTGGAGAACTCGCCCTGCAGCCAGACGCCGCGATCCTTCTCCTCGACGCTGCGGTTGCTGGCCGCATACGGGCTGAAGGCGAAGGTGCCTTCGCCGCTGAAGATGTCGAAAAGGTCGGCGATGGCGTCGAAGTCCGGCACCACCCAGGTGCCCGGCGAGCCATTCACGCCCTCCAGCCGCGCCAGCTCGATCATGTCCACCGGCACGATGCGGGTGCCGTCGGCGAAGTTCGGGGTCGAGGCCTCGTTGGCGGTGCGCCGCCACTCCTGCGAATGGAAGCCGTAGTCCTTGGCCAGCACGCCGCCCTTCAGGCGGAAGCCGGGGCTCACGGCCCAGTTGAAGTCCAGCTCGCCCACGTCGAAGTCGTTCTCGACGCGGTTCTGGCGCATGCGGATGGTGGACAGCGTCCAGCCGTTCGGATCGGTGGGGTCGATGCCGTAGTCGATCACTGGGGCCCACTTGTCGCCGCGGTAGTCGTAGCTGTAGCCGTCGACGTTGAGCTTGTCCATCATGATCGTGGCCTGGACCGGGTTCTGATGCTCGGACGAGGACGTGCCGATCTTGCCGTTGATCTTGAAGCTGTCGCTGAACTCGTGGGTGCCGCTCAGGCTGATCTGCTTGAACACGGTGTCCCACTCGTCGTAGCGGTTCTCCGCGCGCACGTCCACGTTGTCGAACTCGCCGTACAGCAGGGCGCCGGTGGCCGGGTCGATGTAGCCGTCGTTGACGATGGTTTCCGGCTTGCCGCCCTGAGAGGCGCCACGGCTGAAGGAGATCGCCTCGATGTAGTGCTCGCTGCGGGTGGCGTCGATCTTGGAGTACAGGCCCTCGAGTGCGAACTCGGTGCTGTCGCTGGGCTTGAATTGCAGGGCACCGGTGATGCCGGTGCGCTTCTGGTCGTGCTCCATCCAGGTGTAGCGCGGGAAGCGGGGGTGGAACACGTCGGCCGAGCGGGCCTCGGCGAACGGCGAGGTGGGGGCGAAGCCGCCGTTGCTGGGGCCGTTGGCCCAGCGGCCGCTGCCGCTGCCTTCCTCCAGGGTCTGCTTCTCGGAATAGGCCACCGAGAGCAGCGCGCCGAACCTGCCGTCGGCCCAGGTGTTGGCCACCAGGGCGGCCACGCGCGGGTCGGCGCTCTCGGACATCTCGCCGTAGCCGACCTGGCCGCTGGCGGCGAAGGTGAAGCCGTCGTAGTCGAACGGGCGGGCGGTGCGCAGGTCCACGGTGGCGCCCAGCGAGCCTTCCTCGACGTCGGCCGAGGCGGTCTTGCGCACGATCATCTGCGAGAACAGGTCGGAGGCGAAGACGTTGAAGTCGAAGCCGCGGCTGCGGTTGGTGCCGCCGTTCTGGTCGGTGCTGCCGACCGTGGTCAGCGCTTCCATGCCGTTGATGCGCACGCGGGTGAAATCCGGGCCCAGGCCGCGGACGGAAATGTTGCGGCCTTCGCCGCCGTCGCGGGTGATGACCACGCCGGGGATGCGCTGCAGCGATTCGGCCAGGTTCAGGTCGGGGAACTTGCCCACGTCCTCGGAGACGATGGCGTCGACCACGCCCGCCTCGCCGCGCTTGATGTCGATCGCGCGTTCCAGGCTGGCGCGGTAGCCGGTGACCACCACGGTGTCGAGGTTGGTCGGCGTCTCGCCGGCAGGGGCCTGCGCGGCGTCCTGGGCGAACGACGACGGCATGTACAGCGCCAGGCCGATCGATGCGGCCAGCAGGGTAACCGGTGTCTTCCGGCGGTTGCTCACGGTCTGCATATCCCCTCCCAAGGGCTTTAGCGAAAGCGTCTTCGGTCTGTCGGAAAGAGTCAAAGCCAGCGGATGACACCGCTGGTCAAACGGCACGCTAACACCGGTTTCGGGGGCGGGCATCTTGCAATGCAGCACGAAAACCGGTGGTAGCGGTCACATCCGCCCGCACCCGGAAACCCGCGCCACGGCTAGAATGACACCGCTAGCCAATGGCGACGCCAGGCACGGGCCTGCCCCGGCGCGGCCCGCCGTGACACCATCCAGCGCCCTGGCGCGTATCGAGGAGGAAGCGATGTCGGCTCACGTGGTCTGTTTCGGTGAATTGCTGCTGCGCCTGAGCGCGCCGGGCCGCGAGCGGCTGCTGCAGAGCCCGCAGCTGGAAGTGCGCATCGGCGGCGCCGAAGCCAACGTGGGCGTGTCGCTGGCCGCGTTCGGGCACCGCGTGGCGATGGTCAGCACCGTGGCCGACAACGCACTGGGCGAGGCCGCCGCCGGCGAGCTGCGGCGCCACGGCCTGGACACCGGCGCCGTGCGCCGGGTGCCCGGGCGCATGGGCCTGTACTTCCTCGCCCCCGGCGCGATCCACCGTCCGGCCGAGGTCCTCTACGACCGCGCCGGCTCGGCCTTCGCCCTGGCGCCCGCCGATGCCTACGACTGGCCGGCACTGCTGCAGGGGGCCGACTGGCTGCACCTGTCCGGCGTGACCCCGGCATTGGGGGCCAATACTGCCGCCGCGGCCCTGGCGGCCGCGCGCGCCGCGCGCGCCGTCGGCGCGCGGGTCTCCTTCGACGGCAACTTCCGGCCCAAGCTGTGGGAGGTGTGGAAGGGCGACGCCCGCGCGATCCTCTCCGAGCTGATGGCCGAGGCCGACCTGCTGTTCGCCGACTACCGCGACATGGGCGTGGTGCTGGGCGGCCAGTACCCGCAGGCCGAGGCGCTGGCGCGCGTGGAGGCCGCCGCGGCCGACGCCTTCGCCGCCTTCCCCCACCTGAAGTGGATGGCCTGCACCATCCGCGAGCCGCGCAACGTGGATCACCACGCCCTCTCGGGCGTGCTGGTGGCGCGCGAGGGCGGCACGGCGCTGGCGCCGCAGGAGGAAGTGGGCCCGATCGTGGACCGCATCGGCGGCGGCGACGCCTTCGCCGCGGGCGTGCTGCACGGGCTGGTCCGCGGCTGGGACGCCGGCCGCACCATCCGTTTCGGCCTGGCCGCCGGCTGTCTCAAGCACTCGATCCCGGGCGACTTCAACCTGGTGTCCGAGGCCGAGGTCGAGGCGCTGGTCGGCGAGGGCCGCTACGACGTCAGGCGCTGAGGCGCCCGCTGGAAGGCCGGGCGGGCCGCCGTTGCGGGAGCGCGCTCAGATGATCCGCAGCGTGATCGCCTTGAGCACCGCCCGGGTGCGGTCGCGGGTGCCCAGCTTGTCGAGGATGGTGGACACGTAGTTCTTCACCGTGCCCTCGGCCAGGAACAGGCTGCGCGCGATCTCCTTGTTGGAATAGCCGCCGGCCAGCAGCCGCAGGATCGCGACCTCGCGCTCGCCGAAGCCGTCCTGCGGCGGCGCCTCGTCGTGGAAGCGGAAGCGCGCGCGCACCGGGTCGGTGCTCACCGGCTGCAGCAGGGTGGCGCCGGCGGCCACCCGTTCGATGGCCGCGTGCAGTTCCTCCGGCGCCGCGTCCTTGAGCAGGTAGCCCTGCGCGCCCGCCTCGCGCGCCTGCAGCAGCTGGTCGGCATCGTCGAAGGTGGTCAGCAGCAGCACCGGCGTGGGGTCGCCGGTCTCGCGCATCCGCCGCACCGCGGCGATGCCGTCCAGGCCCGGCATGCGCACGTCGCTGAGCACCACGTCCACCGCCTGCAGCTGCAGCGCGTCGAGCAGGCCCTGCCCGTCCTCGGCCTCGAACGCCACCTCCACGCCGCGCCGCTCCAGCAGCGCGCGCAGCCCGGCGCGGACCAGCGCCTGGTCGTCGGCCAGCGCCACCCGCAGCCGCGCGGCGCTCACGCCGGCAGCCTCGCCACCAGGTGCAGCCCGCCGGCGCGCGTGCGCTCCAGCGCCAGCGCGCCGCCCAGCTCGGCCACGCGCTCGCGCATGCCGGCGATGCCGTTGCCCTCGCGGATGCGTTCCGGGCAGCTGCCGTCGTCGCGGATGTCCACGCGCAGCCCCTCGGCCTCCCTGCCGATGTCCAGCCACACGGTCTGCGCGCCGGCGTGGCGCGCGGCGTTGGTCAGCGCCTCCTGGGCCAGGCGCAGCAGCGCCTCGGCCACGGCCGGGTCGGTCACCCGCACCTCCGGGGCGATCGACAGCGCCAGCACCGGCCGCGGGAACGGCGCGGCCAGCGCGCGCAGCGCGGTGGCCAGGTCCAGCCCGCGGTCGTCGCGCAGCGACTGCACCACCTGGCGGATGTCGGCCAGCAGCTCGCCGGACAGGCGCTCGGCCAGCGCCAGCTCGGGGCGGCCGGCCAGCGCCGGATCGGTGGCCAGCGCGCGCAGGTTCAGGCGCATGGCGGTGAGCTTGTGCCCGGCCACGTCGTGCAGCTCGCGCGCCACGCGCAGCCGCTCGGCGTCGCGCGCGCTGTCGGCCAGCAGCGCGCGCGTGGCCAGCAGGTCGGCGTTGATCTGCGCCAGCTGGTCGCGCGAGCGCTCGGCGCTGCGCGCGTAGTGCACGCACAGCGCGGCCAGGCACTGGAAGCCGACGTTGATCAGCACCATCGTCAGCGCCGAGTCGAAACCGAGCCGGCGCGCCACCAGGTAGAAGGCGATGTTCCCCACGGACAGCGCCGCGATGGCGGCGCGCGGCGTCCAGGTGCCGAACAGGCAGGCCGCCCACACCACCAGCATCACCTGCGCCGCGCCCACCCGCGAGGCCACGTAGTACAGCCCCAGCGCCACCGGCGGCATCAGCAGCAGCACCGCCGCATGCACCCGCCGGCGCTGCTCGGGCACCACCTGCAGCAGCAGGAACAGCACCGCGAAGGCCAGCAGCAGCCCCACCGCCAGCGGCAGGCGTGGCGGCGGCACGAAGCGCAGCGACAGGCCCACCGCGCCGAGGGTGAAGAGCCCCGCCAGCGCCATCGGCTGCATGAGGGCCTGGACGGCGGCGGGGAACGGGCGGCGCATGCGTCCATGCTGCGTCGCCGGCCCGGCGCTGGCAATGCCGCGGGCGCAGGAAGTGACTTCCGGCACCCGCCGTGCTCAGCCCCGCGGCAGCGCCTGGCGCAGGCGGGCGATGCCGTGCCAGGGGTCGCGCCGCAGCCGCGCGGCGCGGCGCAGCGCCCGCGCCAGGTCGAAGGCGCCGGGGCCGTCGATGGCGCGCAGCTCCTCCCAGCGCAGTGGCATGGCCACGGTGGCGCGTTCGCGCGCGCGCAGCGACCAGCCGCTCACGCTGGTGGCCCCGCGCGCATTGCGCAGCCAGTCGACGAAGATGCGGCCGCCGCGCTGGTCCTTGCGCATGTTGGTGACGTAGCGCTCCGGCTGGCGCGCCTCCATCGCCCGGGCGAAGGCCTCGCAGAAGGCCCGCGCCCGCTCCCACGGCGCCGCCGGGGCCAGCGGCACCACCACGTGCAGGCCCTTGCCGCCGCTCATGCGCAGCCAGCTGGCCAGGCCCAGGTGGCGCAGCCGGCGGCGCACCTCGCGGGCGCCGTCGCGGACCGCGTCCCAGGGCACGCCCTCGCCCGGGTCCAGGTCGAACACCAGGCGGTCGGCGCGCTCGGGGTCGTCCACCGTCGCGCCCCAGGTGTGCAGCTCGATGGCGTTCATCTGCACCAGCTGCAGCAGGCCGGTGGCGTCGTCGATGAAGAGGTAGTCCTCCACGCCGCTCTTCTGCCACAGCGGCAGCGCATGCACGCGGTCGCCGAAGCCGGGGCCGTGGTGCTTCTGGAAGAAGCATTCGC
Source organism: Pseudoxanthomonas sp. (assembly GCA_035687185.1). GTDB lineage: Bacteria > Pseudomonadota > Gammaproteobacteria > Xanthomonadales > Xanthomonadaceae > Pseudoxanthomonas. The sequence goes on from DASRYN010000345.1 coordinate 15,994, forward strand.
CGCCGGCGCCGTCGGGGCAGCGCACCAGCGACAGCGGCCGGTTCGCCACCTCCGGCAGCAGCCAGCGCGCGACGGCGCGGTAGTAGTCGGCGACCTGGCCCTTGGTGATCCCCCCGGCGGCGAACGCCACGCGCTCGGGATGGGTGATGGCCACCTCCGCGGGGGTCGCCGCGCCGCGGCGCCGTGCCGGGCCCGCCGGCCTGGCCGGTACGCGCGCGGCGTGGCCCGCCGGCGCCATGCCTCAACCCGCCTTGCGCCGCGAAGCGGCCTTCTTCGCGCCCTTCTTGGCCGCCTTCTTCGCCGGGGCCTTCCTGGCCGGCGATTCCCTGGATGCCTTCTTCGCCGGCGTGCGCTGCTTGGCCTCCAGGCTCTTCTGCAGCAGGGCCATGAAGTCCACCACGTTGGTGGTCTCCTCGACGGGCTCGTCCTCCTCCTCCACCCGGGTGGTGCCGCCCTTGCTCTTGATCCGCTTGCGGATGATGGCCTGCAGCCGTTCGCGGAACTCGTCCTTGTAGTCGTCCGGCTTCCACTCGCCGGCCATCGAATCGATCAGCTGCTCGGCCATCTGCAGCTCCCTGGCGCTGATGCGGTAGTCCTCGGGCTTGCCGCCGGGCAGCGGGTAGTCGGCCGGGTCCACCAGTTCCTGCGGGTAGCGCAGCAGCTCCAGCACCAGCGCGTCGCCCTGCGGCAGCACCGCCGCCAGGTACTCGCGGGTGCGGATCACCACCCGCGCGATGCCGGCGCGGCCGCTGCCGCGCAGCGTCTCGCGCAGCAGCACGTAGCCTTTCTCGGCCTTCTTGGCCGGCACCAGCACGTAGGGCTTCTCGAAGTAGCGCGGGTCGATCTCGGCCGCGTCGACGAAGGTCTCCACCTCCACCGTCTCGTGGCTCTCCGGCGCGGCGGCCTTGATGTCCGCTTCCTCGAGCACGACGTAGCTGCCCTTGTCGTACTCGAAGGCCTTGACCACCTCCTTCCACGGCACCTCCTCGCCGGTCTCGGCGTTGACGCGCTCGTAGCGCACCGGCTTGCGGTCGCGCGCGTCGAGCATGCGGAAGTGCAGGTCGGTGCGGCGCTCGCCGGGCATCAGCGAGACGGGGACGTTGAGCAGGCCGAAGGACAGGGTGCCGGTCCAGATCGGGCGTGGCATGCGGGCCTCAGCGGGGCGGGGCGGGCGACCACGGGTAACACGCACGGCGTCAGCCGGTCGTGACGGGGCGGCAACGCCCGCATCACCGTCGCCTCACGCGGCCTTTGCGCGGCCGGGACAAGGATGGCCCTCCCACGCCATCCCGCGAGGCAACGACCATGGCCACACGCGACCGCAAGGACCCGCCGGCGCCGGGCACGCCGCCGGCGCACGAGGACCCGCACGAGCGCCGCCGGCGCAAGCACCACGAGAGCAAGAACCAGGACGAGGCGCTGGAGGAGACTTTCCCGGCCAGCGACCCGGTCTCGCCCTTCGTGCCGGCCAAGGTGCCGGACTGAGCATCCCGCGCAAAAAAACCAGGGCCCGGCACCGGCCGGGCCCTGCGTTGCGCCTCGGCTGCGGCGCCGTCAGCCGCGCGCGACCTCGGCCACCGCCCCGGCCACGTAGTCCAGGTTGCCCTGGTTGAGCGCGGCCACGCAGATGCGGCCGGTGCCCACGGCGTAGATGCCGTACTCGTCGCGCAGGCGGTCGACCTGGGCCTTGCTCAGGCCCGAGTACGAGAACATGCCGGCCTGGCGGCGGATGAAGTCGAACTGCGGCGCGCCCTGCGCCGCGAGCTTCTGCACCAGGCCGTCGCGCAGGGCGTGGATGCGCTCGCGCATCTGGCCCAGCTCCTCCTCCCACAGCGCGCGCAGCTCGGGGCTGGAAAGCACGCCGGCCACCAGCGCGGCGCCGTGCGTGGACGGGCTGGAGTAGATGGTGCGGATGATGCGCTTGACCTGCGACTGCACCGCCCGCGCCTGCTCGGCGGTGGCGGCCACCACCGACAGCGCGCCCACGCGCTCGCCGTACAGCGAGAAGGACTTGGAGTACGAGCTGGCGACCACGAAGCTGTCGATGCCGGCCTCGACCAGGATGCCGATGGCGGCCGCGTCCTCGCGGATGCCCTTGTCGAAGCCCTGGTAGGCCATGTCCACGAACGGGAACAGCTGGCGCTCCTTGAGCAGCGCGGCGACCTGCTTCCACTGCTCGACGGTCAGGTCCGCGCCGGTGGGGTTGTGGCAGCAGGCGTGCAGCAGCACGGTGGTGCCCGGCTGCAGCCGGCCCAGGTCGGCGAGCATGCCGTCGAAGTCCAGGCCGTGGCTGGCCGGGTCGAAGTACGTGTAGTCCACCACCTCGAAGCCGGCGGCGGAGAACACCGCGCGGTGGTTCTCCCAGCTCGGGTTGCTCAGCGCCAGGGTGGCGTGCGGCAGCGCCTTGCGCAGCAGCTCGGCGCCCACGCGCAGCGCGCCGCTGCCGCCCACGGTCTGGGTGGTGGCGACGCGGCCGGCGGCCAGCAGCGGCGAGTCCTTGCCGAACAGCAGCTCGCGCGTGGCCTGGGTGTAGGCCGGCAGGCCGTCGATCGGCAGGTAGCCGCGCGGGCGCGCCGCGGCGGCCAGCGACTGCTCCACCTGCTGCACCGCTTTCAGCAGCGGGATCCGGCCCTGTTCGTCGTAGTAGATGCCCACGCCCAGGTTGACCTTGGTGGCGCGGCTGTCGGCGTTGTAGGCCTCGGTCAGGCCCAGGATCGGGTCGCCCGGGACCAGTTCGACGTTGGAGAAGAAGGACACGGCGTGGCTCTGCGTTGGTGGGGGTGGGAGCGGCGCGGGCCGGCGGGCTCGCAAAACCGCCCAATCGTAGCAGGCGCCCGGCACGGCCTCGACCGTTTCCGCCGACACGAACCGGCGGCCCCCGGTGCCTACCTGCGCCATTCCAGGCCCAGCAGCAGGCTGCGGCCGGGGCCGGGCTCGTAGTAGCGGCCGTTGCCTTCGTTGACGATCACCGAGCCGATGTGGGCGCGATCCAGCGCGTTGTCCAGCCGGGCGAAGCCGCGCAGCCGGCCCTGCGGCAGGGCCCAGGCGCGCGCCAGTTCCAGGTGCAGCAGGCCGTAGCCGGGCGCGCGCCCGCTGCCGCGGTCGTCGACCGTGACCGCGCCCAGCGCCACCGCCTCGGCGGCCGCCTCCCAGTGCGCGCCCTGCCATTGCAGCCGCGCCCAGGCGTGGCGGCGCGGCACGCCCGGGATGGCGGTCCCGGGGGCCACGCGCGCGCCGGGCGTGGTGCAGGGGCCGGAGCAGAAGCCGTCGCGGAAGCGCGCGTCCAGCCAGGTCGCGGCCAGCTGCAGCGACCAGGCATCGGCCAGCGGCAGGTGCGCGGACA
>DASRYN010000346.1:0-2026 GCA_035687185.1 Pseudoxanthomonas sp.
GGCGGCGCCGAGCGCACCCTCACGCCCACGGTGCTGGTCAACGAGCTCTACCTGCGCCTGGCCACCGGCGGCCTGCCCGAGCTGGCCGACCGCCGCCACTTCTACGTCGCCGCCGCGCAGGCCATGCGCTGGATCCTGGTCGACCACGCGCGGCGCGGCGCGGCGGACAAGCGCGGCGGCGGCCTGGCCGCGGTCACCCTGGACGAGCACCTGCTCGACGCCGGCGCCCAGGCCGATACCCAGGTGCTGGCCCTGCACGAGGGGCTGGAGGCGCTGGAGGAAGTCAATCCCCAGCAGCGCCAGGTGGTGGAGCTGCGCTACTTCGCCGGGCTGGGCTTTGCGGAGATCGCCGAACTGCTCGGCTGCTCCGAGCGCACCGCCAAGCGCGAGTGGGAACGCGCACGCGCCTTCCTGCACAGCCTGCTGGCGCCGTAGCGGCTGTCACTTCCCGGCAGCCGTCCGCGTATGCGGGGCGAGGGCCGCGCCGCGGCCGCCGGAGACCGCCGATGAAACAGCCCTGCACCGCGCTCCTCCTCGCCGTCGCGCTGGCCGCCTGCCAGGGCGCGGATACCGCCGCGCCGCCCGCCGCCGCGGCACCGGCGTCCGTACCGGCCTTCGCGTCCGCCTCCGCGCCGCCGCCCGCGGCCGTCGCCGACGATGCCTGCCTGCTCACCCCGGACGAGCTGAAGGCGGCCACCGGACAGGACTACCGCCCCGGCCAGCCGGGCCTGGAACTGGGCACCGGCGCGCCGCTGTGCCACTACCTGCGCGTCGCGCAGCCGGGCCGCCTCACGGTGGGCCTGCACCGCGGCACCGGCGCACGCGCGCAGTTCCAGCGGCGGCAGGGCCTGCTGGGCAAGACGGCCGGGCGCGACATCGCGCTGCCCGGCGTCGGCGAGGCGGCCTATGCCGGCGGCACCGCCGCCGGCGTGCTGGTGGGCGACGCCTACGTCGCGCTCTCCGGGACGCGCAGGCCCAGCGAGCCGGAGCTGGACCCCGAGGCCGTGCGCGGGCTGCTGCGCGCCGCGGTGGCGCGGCTCTGAGCGGCGCCGCCGGCGCTTGCGGCCGCCACCGCCGGCGCGCAGCATGGGCCCGCGTCCGGGCCGGGTCCGGCCGCGGGGGAACGTGCGCCGACCACGGGACGGGGAACGATGGACGCACTGGAACGCGAACTGTGGCGCCGGGCCGACGCGCTGCTGGACCGGCTGCTGGACCTGCCCGAGGCCGAGCGCGAGCCGCGGCTGCTCGAACTGACCGCCGACGAGGCCCTGCGCGCGCGGGTGCGCCGGCTGCTGGCCGCGCACTCGCAGCCGTCCGGCCCGCTGGACGCGCCGCCGCCCGCGCTGGCGCTGCCGCCGTCGGCGCTGTCCGGCCAGCGCCTGGGGCGCTGGCGCCTGCACGAGGAAATCGGCCGCGGCGGCATGGCGGTGGTCTACCGCGCCGTGGCCGAGGACGGCGCGCACGGCCAGGTCGCCGCGCTCAAGGTGCTGACCCTCGGCAGCCTGGCGCAGCAGGGCCGCGAGCGCTTCCTGCACGAGCAGCAGGCGCTGCTGCGCCTGCGCCATCCGTACATCGCCGCGCTCTACGACGCCGGCGTGGCCGGCGACGGCACGCCGTGGCTGGCCATGGAGCTGGTGGACGGCGAGCCGATCGACCGCCACTGCGAACGCCACGGCCTGGACACCGCCGCGCGCGTGGCGCTGGTGCTGCAGCTGTGCGAGGCGCTGGACTGCAGCCACCGCAACCTGGTCGTGCACCGCGACATCAAGCCGTCGAACGTGCTGGTGGACCGCGACGGCCACGTGCGCGTGCTCGACTTCGGCATCGCCCGCGTGCTGGACCAGGACGCCGGCCTCACCCGCACCCAGTCGTGCGCGCTCACCCCCGCTTACGCCGCGCCCGAGCAGTTCGCCGGCGCCGCGCCCAGCACCGCGATGGACGTGTACGGCGCCGGCGCGCTGCTGTACCGGCTGCTGGCCGGCGTGCCGCCCAAGCGCGGCCCGCGGGGGGCGCCGACCGCGCCGTC
>DASRYN010000347.1:0-7672 GCA_035687185.1 Pseudoxanthomonas sp.
CGTCCGCGAGCGGGCTCAGGTTGCGCGCACGTAGGAGCCGGCCTTGCCGGCGACCACGGGCGGGCATGGGGGCGCAGCGTCGGTCGGGCCCGTCGGGTCGTCCGCGAGCGGGCTCAGGTTGCGCGCACGTAGGAGCCGGCCTTGCCGGCGACCACGGGCGGGCATGGGGGCGCAGCGTCGGTCGGGCCCGTCGGGTCGTCCGCGAGCGGGCTCAGGGTTGCGCGCATGTAGGAGCCGGCCTTGCCGGCGACCACGGGCCGGCGCAGGGCTGGGCCGATGGCGAGGCGTCGTCGCCTGCGGCCGCCTACATCGCCCAGGGCTTGCCGATGGCGACCTTGACCGCGCGCACGCCGGGCTGGGCGCGCAGGGCGTCCAGCAGCGGCGGGGCGACGCGCACGGAATTGCTGCCGTTGAGGTCGAGCACGCCGGTGGCGCCCTGGCCGCGGCGACCGACCTGCACGTGCAGGCGCAGCGGGGTGGGGCCGGGGCGGTGGCGGGCCAGCACCGCGTCCACCCGCGGCCAGGCCTCGGGGTCGCGCAGGTCCAGCCGCAGCGACAGCCGTTGCGCGTACTGGGCGCAGAGCTGTTCGTAGTCCCAGCACTGGCGCAGGCGCAGGCTGAAGCCGCCGCTGAACTCGTCCTCGCGCAGCCCGCCCTGCACCACCAGCACGCGGTCGCGCACCAGCAGGCTGGAGAATTCCGGCGCGCTGTCGGAGAACACGCTGCACTCCAGGCGGCCGCGGCCGTCCTCCAGCATCACGAACAGCTGGCTGTCGCCCTTGCGCCGCACGCCGGTGACCAGGCCGGCCACCACCACCTGCACCTCCGGGCGCCAGCCGCGCTTTTCGCCCGCCGAGCCGGCGGCCCACAGCCGGTCCAGCTCGCCCAGGTCCGCGCCGACCAGCTGCCGCACCTCGTCGCGGTAGGGATCGAACGGATGGCCGCTGAGGTAGTGGCCGAGGGTGTCGCGCTCGCCGTCCAGGCGCTGGCGCAGGGGCCATTCCTCGGCCTGCGGCAGGTCCAGCGCCAGCGCCGGGCCGGCGTCCTCGGCCATGCCGAACAGGGAGACCTGCCCGGCGGCGCGCTCCTTGGCCAGCTGGTCGGTGGCCTTCATGACCTCCGGCAGCTGCAGCATCAGGGTGGCGCGGTTGCGGCCCAGCGCGTCCAGCGCGCCGGCCTGGATCATCGCCTCCAGCGCGCGGCGGTTGAGCTTGGTCGAGTCCACGCGGCGGCAGAAGTCCAGCAGGTCGGCGAACGGGCCGCCGCGCTCGCGCTCGGCGACGATGGCCTCGCACAGCCCGCGGCCGACGCCCTTGATCGCGCCCAGGCCGTAGCGCACGGTGTCGGCGGCCACGGCCTCGAACATGTAGGCCGACGCGTTGACCTGCGGCGGCAGCACGGTCAGGCCCAGCCCGCGCGCCTCGTCCAGGAAGCCGACCACCTTGTCCGTGTTGTCCATGTCCGAGGACAGCGTGGCGGCCATGAACTCGGCCGGGTAGTGGCGCTTGAGCCAGGCGGTCTGGTAGCTGACCAGCGCGTACGCGGCGGCGTGCGACTTGTTGAAGCCGTAGCCGGCGAACTTCTCCATCAGGTCGAAGATCTCGTCGGCCTTGCGCTCGTCGACGCCGCCCCGGGCCGCACCCTCGCGGAACATCTCGCGGTGCTTGGCCATCTCCGCCGGGATCTTCTTGCCCATCGCGCGGCGCAGCAGGTCGGCGCCGCCCAGCGAGTAGCCGCCGACGATCTGCGCCATCTGCATGACCTGCTCCTGGTACACCATGATGCCGTAGGTGTCCCGGAGCACCGGCTCCACGCGCGGGTCGGGGTAGGTGACCTCCTGGCGGCCGTGCTTGCGCTCGATGAAGTCCGGGATCAGGTCCATCGGGCCGGGCCGGTACAGCGACACCAGCGCGATCAGGTCCTCGAAGCGGTCGGGCCTGGCGCGCTTGAGCAGCTCGCGCATGCCGCGCGATTCGAACTGGAACACCGCGCCGGTGTTGCCGTTGGCGAAGATGTCGCGGTAGGTGGGCTCGTCGTCCAGCGGCAGCGCGGCGATGTCCAGCGGCGGGACGCCGGCGCGCGCGTGGCGCGCGTTGATGGCCTTCACCGCCCAGTCGATGATGGTCAGCGTGCGCAGGCCCAGGAAGTCGAACTTCACCAGGCCGATGGCCTCCACGTCGTCCTTGTCGAACTGGGTGACCGGATTCTTGCCCAGGCCGTCGTGGTCGTGTTCGGCGAACAGCGGGCAGAAGGTGTGCAGCGGTTCGGGCGCGATCACCACGCCGCCGGCGTGCTTGCCGGCGTTGCGGGTCAGGTCCTCCAGCTGGCGCGCCAGGTCGATGAGGTCGCGCACGTCCTCCTCGGCCTGGTAGCGCTGCATCAGCTCGGCCGAGGCCAGCGACTCGTCCTTGCCTTCGCCCATCGCGTCCTTGAGCGAGATGCCCAGCACGTTGGGGATCAGCTTGGCCACGCCGTCGACGAAGCCGTAGGGGAAGCCGAGCACGCGGCCGGAGTCGCGCACCACCGCCTTGGCGGCCATGGTGCCGTAGGTGATGATCTGGCTGACCCGCTCGCGCCCGTACTTGCGCGCCACGTACTCGATGACCTCGTCGCGGCGGTCCATGCAGAAGTCGATGTCGAAGTCCGGCATCGACACGCGCTCGGGGTTGAGGAAGCGCTCGAACAGCAGGTTGTACGGCAGCGGGTCCAGGTCGGTGATCTGCAGCGCCCAGGCCACCAGCGAACCGGCGCCCGAGCCGCGGCCCGGGCCGATGGGGATGCCGTGGTTCTTGCCCCACTGGATGAAGTCCGCCACGATCAGGAAGTAGCCGGGAAAGCCCATCTTGATGATGGTGTCCAGCTCGAACTCCAGCCGCTCGAAATAGTCCTCGCGCGTCCTGCCCGGCGCCAGCGGGTTCTTCGCCAGGCGCGCCTCCAGGCCATCGCGGGCCTGCTTGCGGATCCAGCTGTCCAGGGTCTGGTCCGACGGCACCGGATAGGCCGGCAGCGCGTACTTGCCCAGGGTCAGTTCCAGGTTGCAGCGGCGCGCCAGCTCCAGGGTGTTGTCCAGCGCGTCGGGCGCGTCGGCGAACAGCCGTGCCATCTCCTGCGGCGATTTCAGGTATTGCTCGGGGCTGTAGTCGCGCGGGCGCTTGGGGTCGTCCAGCACCCGGCCCGAGGCGATGCACACGCGCGCCTCGTGCGCGTCGAAGCCGGCCGCGTCGAGGAAGCGCACGTCGTTGGAGGCCACCACCGGGATGCCGCGCGCCGAGGCCGCGTGCAGGGCGAAGGCGTTGAACGCCTCCTCGCCGTCGCGGCCGGTGCGCACCAGCTCCAGGCACAGGTCGCCGCCGAAGGCGCGCTGCCAGTCGGCCAGCTGCTGCAGCGCCAGGTCGTGCCGGCCCTCGGCGGCCAGGCGTCCGGCCAGGCTCTCGCGGCCGGCCACCACCACCAGTCCGGGCGCGCAGTCGCGAACCCACTCCGGCGCCACCGCCACGCCGCCCTCGGGCCGGTGACCCTCCATCCACGCGCGGGTGAGCAGGCGCGAGAGGTTGAGGTAGCCGGCGTGGTCGCGGCACAGCACGGTCAGCCGCCACGGCGCCTCGGCCGGCGAGGCGGCCACGCTGAGGTCGGCGCCGGCGATGGGCTTGATGCCCACCGCCTCGGCCGCCTTGTAGAACTTGATCAGCGCGAACAGGTTGTTGAGGTCGGTCACCGCCAGGGCCGGCAGCCCCAGCTCCACCGCGCGACTGAGCAGGTTGGCCTGCTTGGCCTTGGCCGGGTCCGCCTGGTCCGGTTTCTCGGGCACGCGGATGGTCGAGTCCGCGAGCGAATACTCGGTGTGGACGTGGAGGTGGACGAACCCGGACATGAGCCGTGCAGGGTACCGGCGGGGGGGAGGGGGGACAAGGCTTGACGTCCCGGGTGGGGGGCGCCGTCGCGCGTGGCCGCCCGGATCGTTCATCATGCCGGCGACGCCACCCGGAAACCGCCGATGACCCCGCCCGCGCTGCAGCCCGTCGCTCCCGCCGAGCGCCTGTCCACGCTCGACGCCCTGCGCGGCTTCGCGCTGTGCGGCATCCTGCTGATGAACATGGAGGGCTTCGCCGGGCCGATGCTGGTCGCCGGCAGCGGCCTGGACCCCGCGCTGGCCGGCGCCGACCGCATCGCCGACGGGCTGGTCTACTTCTTCGTGCAGGGCAAGTTCTTCACCCTGTTCTCGCTGCTGTTCGGCATGGGCTTCGCGGTGATGGCGCAGCGCGCCGACGCGGCGGCGCGGCCGTTCGCCGGGCTGTACTGGCGCCGTGGCCTGGTGCTGCTGGGCATCGGCGTGGCGCACGCGCTGCTGGTGTGGTCGGGCGACATCCTGGCCGCCTACGCGCTGCTGTCGTTCCTGCTGCTGGCGTTCCAGCCGGTGCCGGCGCGCTGGCTGGCATGGCTCGGCGCGGCCACCTACCTGTGCGCGCCGGCGCTGATGCTCGGCCTGGGCCTGGTGGCCTGGGTGCTGACGCTGGCGCCGGAGGCGGCCGCGGCCTGGGACCAGGGCCTGGCCGACGCGGGCGGGAAGGTGGCCGCCGTGGTCGAGGACGGGCGCCGGATCTACGCCTCGGGCAGCTATGGCGAGGCGGTGGTGCAGCGTGCGCGCGAGTTCGGCACCACGCTCTCCAACGTCACCGTGCTGGGGCCGCTGGTGTTCGGCATGTTCCTGCTGGGCGCGGCCTTCGCCCGCAGCGGCGCGATCGCCGAGCCCGCGCGCCATGGCCGCCTCTTCGCGGCGCTGCGCTGGGGCGCGCTGCCGCTGGGCATGCTGGCGATGGGCGCCTCGATCGCGCTGGCGCCGCACATGCCGCTGGACCGCTTCGACCTGCGCCTGGGCGCGGGCCAGGCGCTGGCGATGGCCGGCAGCGGGCTGATGTGCCTGGGCTACCTGGCGTGGATGGTGCGCGCCTTCGCCACCCGCGCCGGCGCTCGCGCCGCGGCCTGGCTGGCGCCGGCCGGGCGCATGGCCCTGACCAACTACCTGATGCAGTCGGTGGTGTGCACGCTGGTGTTCTACGGCTACGGGCTGGGCTGGTTCGGGCAGATGCCGCGCGCCTGGCAGGTGGCATTCGCGCTGGCGCTGTTTGCGGTGCAGGTGTTCGCCAGCCGCTGGTGGCTGGCGCGCTTCCGCTTCGGCCCGGCCGAATGGCTGTGGCGCTCGCTCACCTACCTGCGCGCGCAGCCGATGCGGCTGCACGCCGCGGCGGCCTGAGGCCGCGCGTCGCTTTCGTCCGCAACCACGCGCGGGCGGCGCGGAGGCGTCCGCTAGAATCGGCGCGGTGAATCCCCCCCAAGACGACGTACTCATCCTCGGCGGCGGCGCGATCGGCCTGGCCACCGCGCTGGCGCTGCTGGAGTCCGGGCGCGGCGTGCGCGTGCTGGAGGCGGCCACCGTCGGCGGCGCCACCTCCCACGGCAACTGCGGCACCATCACCCCCAGCCATGCGCCGCCGCTGGCCGCGCCCGGCGTGCCGCTGCGCGCGCTGCGCTGGATGCTCACCCCCGACGCGCCGCTGTACCTCCGGCCGCGGGTGGACCCGGTGCTGTGGCGCTGGCTGCTGCGCTTCTGGCGGCGCTGCAATCCGCGCGACTGGATGGCCAGCGCCACCGCGCGCGCGGCGCTGCTCAACGACTCGGCCGCGCGCCTGGCCGGGTGGGTGGCGCGCTACGGACTGCAATGCGAGTACGCGCGCGCCGGGCTGGACTACGTGTTCCGCGACGCGCGCAACTTCGACCATTACGCCGCCGAATGCGAGCCGCTGAACCGGCTGGGCATCGCCACCGAGGTGATCGGCGGCCAGGCCTACCTGTGCCAGGAGCCCGCGCTGCGCGAGGGCGTGGTCGGCGCGGTGCGCTTCCCGGACGACGCCCACCTGCGCCCGGACCGCTACGTGGCCGAACTCGCCCGCGCGGTGTGCGAGCGCGGCGGCGTCATCGAGGAGCACGTCCGCGCCGAGGCGCTTGAGCCGGGCGAAGACGGCGTGCGCGTGCGCACCGCGCAGGGCGGGCGCCGCGGGCGCGAGGCGGTGGTCGCGCTGGCGGCGTGGACGCCGGCCTTCGTGCGGCCGCTGGGCCTGCGCGTGCCGATCCAGCCGGGCAAGGGCTATTCCATCACCTATTCGCGCCCGGCGCTGGCGCCGCGGCGGCCGCTGGTGCTCAAGGACCGCTCGGTCTGCGTCACCGCCTGGGACGACGGCTTCCGCCTGGGCAGCACCATGGAGTTCTCCGGCCACGACGCCAGCCTCAACGCCGTGCGCCTGGCCGCGCTGGAACGCGCCGCCCGCGAATACCTGCACGAACCGCACGGCGCCGAGGTGCGCGAGCGCTGGTACGGCTGGCGCCCGATGACCTGCGACGACCTGCCGTTGCTGGGCCGTGCGCCGCGCCACCGGCGCGTGTGGCTGGCCGCCGGGCACGGCATGCTGGGCATCAGCATGAGCGCGGCCACCGGCCAGCTGATGGCCGACCTGATGACCGGCCGTGCGCCGGCCATCGATCCCACGCCCTACCGGGTGGAACGCTTCCAGTAAGGAGATCCGCATGAGCCAGCCGCACCCCGCGATGCCCCAGGCCGATTTCGACCTGGTCGTGATAGGCGGCGGATCGGCCGGCCTGGCCGGCGCCTTCCGCGCCGCGGCGCACGGCGCGCGGGTCGCGCTGCTGGAACCGGGCGAACTGGGCGGCACCTGCGTCAACCTGGGCTGCGTGCCGAAGAAGGCGATGTGGCTGGCCGCCGACCTGGCCGCGCGCATGGCCCTGGCCGGCGACCTGGGCTTCGACCTGCCGGTGCCGCCGGTCCTGGACTGGCAGGCACTGGTGGCGCACCGCCAGCGCTACATCGGCAACGTCCACGCCAGCTACCGCCGCCGCCTGGACGAGGCGGGGGTGGCGTGGATGCCGTGCCGCGGCCGCCTGCTCGACGCGCGCACCGTGCAGACCGACACCGGCGTGCGCCTGCGCGCGGGGCGGGTGCTGCTGGCCACCGGCGGGCGTCCGCTGCGCCCGGACATCCCCGGCGCGGAACTGGGCGGCGTGTCCGACGATTTCTTCCGCCTGTGCGCCCCGCCGCCGCGGGTGGGCATCGTCGGCGGCGGCTACGTGGCGGTGGAGCTGGCCGGCGTGCTGCAGCGGCTGGGCAGCCGGGTGGAGGTGTTCGCGCGCGGGCCGCGCCTGCTCTCGGAGATGGACGCCGAGGTGGTGGCGCAGTTGCAGGAGGACATGCGCAGCCACGGCGTGCGCCTGCACCTGGAAGCGCCGGTGCACGCGCTGGAGCGCGACGGCCACGGCCGCGTGCGCGTGCTGCACAAGGGCGACGGCGAGCCGGCGCCGGAGGCCTTCGACCTGGTGCTGTTCGCCACCGGGCGGCGGCCCAACAGCGACGGCCTGGGCTTGGACGCGGCGGGCGTGGCCGTGGGCGAGCGCGGCGAGATCGTGGTGGACGAGTGGGAGAACACCAGCGTCGACGGCGTGCACGCGGTGGGCGACGTGACCGGCCGGCTGGCGCTCACCCCGGTGGCCATCGCGGCCGCGCGCCGGCTGATGGACCGCGTGTTCGGCGGCCGCGCCGGCTCCCGGCTCGACTACCGCGACGTGCCCACGGTGGTGTTCTCGCATCCGCCACTGGGCACGGTGG
>DASRYN010000348.1:0-3533 GCA_035687185.1 Pseudoxanthomonas sp.
CGTCCGCCGCCACCCTGGCACGGCTGCGCGCGGCCCGGCAGGCGGCCACCGCCGCGGCGTCCGTACCGCGCCGCGCGCCGCGCATGGCGCCCTGGCTGGCCGGCGGCGCGGTCGCCGCCGCACTGGTGCTGGCCCTGCTGCCGACGCGCGCACCCTCGCCGCTGCCCGGGGCCGCGGCCGCCGTCGCGGCCGCCGACCCGGCGCAGGCGCTGCAGGAAGACCCCGGTTTCTACGTATGGCTGGCCTCGGCCGACGCCCTGGCAATGGAGTGAGACGATGAAGACCCTGCGCATCGCCGCCTGCATCCTGGCCCTGCTGCTGCCCGTGTCGGCGGCGGCCGAGGCAGCGCCCGCCCACGCGGCGCTGCCGGCGTGGGAACGGCTCACGCCGGAACAGCGCGAACTGCTGCTGACCCCGCTGCGCGACCGCTGGAACGGCGCCGCGCCCGCCGAGCGCGCGCGCATGCTCGAGCACGCCCGCCGCTGGAAGGCGCTGCCGCCGGAGGAACGCGAACGGGCGCGGCGCGGCGTGCGCCGCTTCGAGCAGATGACCCCGGAGCAGCGCGAGCACGCGCGCGCGATCTTCCACGCCACGCGCGACCTGCCGCCGCCGGAGCGGCGCCAGTTCCTGCAGCGCTGGGAGAAGATGACGCCCGAGCAGCGCCGCCAGTGGCTGCAGGACCACCCGCCGCCGCCGCGGCCCTGAGCGCCGGCCTCAGCCGGCGGCGGCCGCCGGCACCGGCGCCTCCGGCCACGCGGTCCTGGCCAGCAGCTCGTCGTTCCAGTCGAACGCGACCGCGCCGTCCCGCAGGAACAGCGCGACGAAGTTGAACACGTTGCGCGCGTACATCTCGCTGGCGTGCACCGCGCCCATGCTGGCCAGGTTCAACGGGCCGGACACCACCACCCCGCCGTGCTCGACGGTTTCCCCCGGCCGGGTCAGCTCGCAGTTGCCGCCGGTTTCCGCGGCCAGGTCCACGATCACGCTGCCGGGCTTCATGCCTTCCACCATGGCGCGGGTGACGATCTTCGGCGCCGCACGACCCGGCACGGCCGCGGTGCACACCACCACATCGATGCCGCGCAGGTGGTCGGACAGGCGCTGCTGCTGCAGCGCCCGTTCCTCGTCGGTGAGCTGGCGCGCGTAGCCGCCCTCGCCCGCGGCGCTGACGCCCAGGTCGAGGAAGCGGCCGCCCAGCGACTCGATCTGCTCGCGCGTCTCCGGGCGCACGTCGAAGCCCTCGACCTGCGCGCCCAGGCGGCGCGCGGTGGCGATGGCCTGCAGGCCGGCCACGCCGGCGCCGACCACCAGCACCTTCGACGGGCGGATGGTGCCGGCGGCGGTGGTGAGCATGGGGAAGAAGCGCGGCGCCAGCTGCGCGGCGATCAGCACCGCCTTGTAGCCGGCCATGCCCGCCTGCGAGCTGAGCACGTCCATCGCCTGCGCGCGCGTGGTGCGCGGGAGCCGCTCTAGCGGGAAGGCGCGGATGCCGCGCGCCTGCAACGCGGCGCCCCGCGCCGGGTCGGACTGCGGCTGCAGGATGCCGACCAGCACCGCCTCCGGCTTGAGTGCGGCGATGGCCTCGGCCGGCGGCGGCTGCACGCACAGCACCACGTCGGCAGCCGCGCGCGCGTCGGCGCTCGCCGGCTGCGCGCCGGCGTCGAGGTAGGCCTGGTCGGTGATGCCCGCGCCGAGTCCCGCACCGGCCTCGACCCGCACCTGCGCGCCGGCCGCCCGCAGCTTCCTCACCGTCTCCGGCGTGGCCGCCACGCGGCGCTCGCCCGCCGCGGTTTCCTTCAGCACCAGAACTTCAACCGCCATGCTTCCCCTCGCCATGCTCCAGGTCGAGCGGCGATGCTAGCAAACGGGTGGGGACGCCGGCGCCGCGGTTGCCCGCGCAACCATGCGCGGGCCGCGGAGCGTGCCGGCCCGCGCCGGCGGCGCGGCCCTAGTGCAGCGTGACCGGCTGCTGCGGCGAGGCCTGCGACAGGTCCAGGCGCTCGATCACGCCCTGCATGGCGCTGTCGAAGGCGCCATCGTCTTCCACGTGCATGCGCAGGCGGCCCAGGCGCACCATCACCGCCAGTTCCTCGGGCGAGGCCACGCAGAAGCGCACGCCGCGGCGGTTGACGAACAGCAGGCGCGAGGAGATCGGGCTGACCCAGGACAGCTTGCCCGGCTGCACGCGCCCGTCCTTGTCGATGAAGTCCAGCCAGGTGCCAACCGGCAGCGCGCGGATGCGGTCGGCGTCGGCGTGGTCGAAGTCCAGGGTGTCGGTGCCGCCGACCAGCTCGATGGGGCTGTGCTCCACCGGCGCCGGCTGCGGCAGTGCCACCTGCGGCAGCTCAGGCAGCGGCCGCTCCAGCTCCGGGCGCGCGTTGGCCACGGCCTGCAGCGTGTCGTGCAGCGCGCCGATGGCGGCGTCGGCCGCGTCGCCGTGCAGGCCGACGCTGGCGAACACCTTGCGCAGGCCCGGCTGCCAGGCCTGCAGCCACGGCTTGCCGACCACGTGGCGCCGGGCCTCGTCCACCTCCTCCAGCAGGCCGTCGGCCAGCGCCAGTGCTTCGGCGAAGGCCTCGCCTTCCTCGCCCTCGCGCAGCAGGCAGAGGGTCACGTGGTGCTGCCACGGGCTGCGCAGGAACTCGTCCACCGCCTGTGGCAGCTGGCGCCCGTCCACGCGCGCGGCCAGCTCGGCCTCGGCGCGGCCGCGGGCCAGCTCCAGGCGCTCCTGGCCGCGCTGGATCTCGGCGGCGCGGCGCTCGGTGATCTCCACCCGGCGGCGGTGCTGCTCGAGGAAGTCGCGGAACTCTTCCTCCAGCGTCATGAAGATGGCCAGGTTCTCGTTGAACTCGGCCACCAGGCGCTCGATGATCTCCTCGACCTTGGCCAGCAGGGTGCGCTCGGCCGCGCTCTCGCCCTGGTTGCCCTCGCAGGCCTCGGCCAGCGCGTTGAGCAGGCGCCGCGCCGGGTGGGTCTTCTGCACGAACATGCGCCGGTCCAGCAGCGCCACCTTGACGAAGGGCACCACCAGGCGGCCGATCAGCTCGCGCGGGCGGCCGGCCAGGTCGCGCTCGTCCAGCAGCACGTCGAACAGCATGCCGACCAGGTCGATGGCGTCCTCGTCCTTCGGGTCCAGGCGCGCACTTGAGGGATCCACGCCCAGCTGGCTGGCGCTGGAGAGCACCTCGCTCTTGAGTCGCTGGGACAGCGACTCCTGCTGGTCGCCGATGGCGGCGCGCAGGGTCGCGCTGGGCGCGGCCTGCAGCAGCGAGAGTACCGACAGCATCTCGCGCTGGCTCAGCGGCCGCTGCGGCGCGGGGCCGTGCCGCTCGGACTCGGGCGCGCCGCGCATCTCGCGGCTGTGCTGGAGCAGCTCGTGCAGCGCGTCCAGGAGCATGCCCGGCGCGGCGGCCGCGGCCGGGTCGCCGGCGGCGCCGTGGCCATGGCCCTCGTACCCCGGCGCGCGCATGGCGCCGCGGGTCTCGTTCCAGCGCTGCATGAAGCGTGCGGCCCAGGCCGGGGAGTAGTCCTCC